>JAWWOY010000059.1:0-10771 GCA_033851195.1 Kribbellaceae bacterium
GAGCGGTGACCCTGGTCCCTCAGTCACGTCAGCTTGCGGCGGGTCGCCGGTGCGGGAGGCGGGCTCGGGCTGGGATGCTTGGGCGGGTGAGCCCGAAAACACTGACCGACCTGATCGCTCCGGACTGGGCCGAGGCGCTCGCCCCGGTTGAGGAGACCGTTGCCCGGATGGGAGAGTTCCTGCGCGCGGAGATCGCCGCCGGAAGGCCCTACCTACCGGCCGGGGAGAACGTGCTGCGGGCGTTCGCGCGGCCGCTCCAGGACGTGAAGGTACTCGTGGTCGGGCAGGACCCGTACCCGACTCCCGGGCATCCGGTCGGCCTGAGCTTCTCGGTCGCACCGGACGTACGGCCGATCCCGCGCAGCCTGTCCAACATCTACCGCGAACTGATGGCGGACGTCGGCGTACCGGCTCCGTCCAACGGTGACCTGACCCCGTGGGCCGATCAGGGCGTGCTGATGCTGAACAGAGTGTTGACTGTGCAGCCGGGCAAGTCCGCGTCCCACCGGGGCAAGGGCTGGGAAACCGTGACCGAGCAGGCGATCAAGGCCCTGGTCGCGCGGGGCGGCCCGCTGGTGGCGATCCTCTGGGGCCGCGACGCGCAGACACTCAAGTCGATGCTCGGCGACACGCCGTACATCGAGAGCGCCCACCCGAGCCCGATGTCAGCCGATCGCGGCTTCTTCGGCTCGCGCCCCTTCAGCCGCGTCAACGCCCTCCTCGTCGAACGCGGCGGAACCCCGATCGACTGGCGCCTCCCCTGACGGCAGCCAGCGGCGTCTAACTCGAGGGACACGGCTTCCTCCCCGAGGACGAGACAGGAGGCCCGGACCAGGTGGCCGGGACCAGACGCTCGCCAGCGCGCGGGACTCTCGCGATTTCGTGGCCGGTTGGCAGACCGCCGCCCTTGACTGAGGTGTAATCATGATTACATGAGTACACAGCAAGAGAGTGAGCGAGTGCGAGGTTGGTTGACCGGCCGGCTTCCCTCCGACTGGTTCGACGGCGAACCAGAGATCAACATCGACCGCGACGAGATCCTCGTGGTCGGCAGGATCCCTGCCCCCCAGCAGGAGGGCGACGTCACCCCGGCAGCACGATCCGCTGCCGAGGAGGGCCGGATCAAGCAGTTCCGGGAGGACACCCGCGAACGGCGCATCGAGATCGCCCGTGAACTCGAGCACTCCACCCGGCGCAAGGTCGCCTGGGGGGTTCGCTGCGGCGAGACCAGGACCGTCTTCACCTCGCTGTCCGCGCCGGTGATGACCCGACTGCGGCAGCCCGAGCGGCAGGTGCTCGACACCCTCGTCGACGCCGGCGTGGCGCGTTCCCGCAGCGACGCGCTCGCCTGGTGCGTGAAGCTGGTCGCCCAGCACAGCGAGAGCTGGCTGGGAGAACTGCGCGAGGCGATGTCCAAGGTGGAAGACGTCCGCCGGGCCGGACCAGACGCCCAGGCTTGATCGACGGGGCGGGCGCGATCCGACCCAATCACGCCCGCCCCGTTCTTCCCTACGCCGGAGGTAACCCCAACCGGCGCAAGTCCACGGGACAGTAGCTCTGGTGCCCACGGTCTCTCGTGCCCGAAGCTGGACCGACCAAAACCCTACGGTCCAGCGCAAAGTGATTGCGTAAGGCAATTACCGTGACAACGATTCACTGCTGACCCGCCGCTCCGGACGGTTGCTCAGCTTGAGATCCTGTCGGCATGACCGATGTTGTGATCCGTCCCGCTACCGCCACCGATGTCCCCGGGATCGTCGCCATGCTCGTCGACGACGAGATCGCCGCCTTCCGGGAGGCACCGGGCGACCTCACGCCGTACCGCGCCGCGTTCGAGTCCATCAACGCCGACCCGAACCAGGTCCTGGTCGTTGCCGAGCGCAACGGTGAGCTGGTCGGCACGCTGCAGTTGACGGTCATCCCCGGGATGTCGAGGATCGGCGCCTGTCGCGGCCTGGTCGAAGGCGTCCGGGTCGCCGCGGCCGCTCGGGCCATGGGAATCGGCACCGCCCTGGTGGAGTGGTCGATCGAGGAGTCCCGCGCCCGCGGCTGCAAGATCGTCCAGCTCACCTCGGACAAGGCCCGGGTGGACGCACACCGCTTCTACCACCGGCTCGGCTTCACCGCCAGCCACGAGGGCTTCAAACTCCAGTTGAGCTAGCGTCGTGTCTGGCGCAGGACACTAAGAAACCTTCGCCGCCGGTGCCGTGAAGGTGTTGCAGGACTTCGGGTTGGCACTCGCGAAGGCAGGGCCTGCCCAGTACCACTGGTTCTTGCGAGAACCATGGTCGCGGATCTTCTTCGGGTTGTACTCGTCGCCGCTGTGCTTGGCCTGGAACTGCCACACCTCGAGCTGCAGCCCGGTCATCCCCAGCGACTTGTTGTTCGCTCCGATGAAGGCCGAGCCCAAGCAGGAGGCCTGCAGTTCGAGTCGCCGGTTCTCCTCCAGCTTGGCCGCCTCGGTGGTGGCCCAGCCTTCGCGTGAGGTGGACGAGATCAAGATGTGGGTGAGCAGCTGGACGTGGTGCCCGTACTCGTGCGCGAGCGTGTCCATCATGTCGACCTGCGCGTTGATCTTGGACAGCTTGTAGTTCTTGACGTCTGTCTGCCAACGCATGGTGATGGTCTCGTCGTCGCCACAGTAGAAGGCCAGTTCACTCTCGCCGCCGCAAGCCGACAATGACTGCTTCTCGAACAGCACCAGCTTCGGCGCGCGGAATTCGTAGCCGGCCTTGCGGACCAACGGCGCCCACGTCTTGTTCAGACAGGGCAGCATCGCTTGGTAGAACTTCAGCACTGCTGCCTTGGTTGTCGGCTTGATCGCCGGCTCCTTGCAGTTCACCGAAGCCAGTCGGCCGGCTGTATAGAGCTTGTTCTCCTTCACCCGTACGGCGTCCGGCACCGGCTGCACGGTGACCGTGACGGTCGGCGAGGGCACCGGGGCCGCGGGCGGGAGATCGGACGGCTTGACCGACGGCCCGGCCAGCGGGTTGCCGACCAGGTTGCCGTAGGAGTCGATCACCTTCATGCTCGCTACCACGCCGCCGCCGACCACCAGCAGAGCCAGCGCCGAGAACGCGGCGATCGCCTGCTTGGAGAACTTGCGCTGCGGCTGCACCGGCGACGGCCCGGACGAGAATTGCGCGCCGGTCCGGCGCGACCGCGAATGCCAGCCGGTGGGGCGGCCCCCACCCAACTGCTTGGTCCCGGCCAGTGCTGCAGGCGCCGGTGCCCCTGGCAGCGGGTCCGGCGGCGGCGCTCCGAAGCCCGACGAACCGTCGTCTGATTGCGGCGAAGGCTTCGGCTTGATCAGAGCGGGGTCGGTCCGCGGCCGCACTGGTCGGGGTTTACCCAGGCTGAGTTGGCGGGCGGCTGACGGCATCACCGGTCGCGGCGCCGTCGTACCGGTGTCGTCTCCCGCCGCATCCCCGGCACCGCCGGGCAGGAAGTGGCCCGGCTTCGGCACCGACTCGTCGTCCGCCATCACTCGTCCTCAGTCAATCTCGTGGTGGTCAGCTGACCTTGTCCGCCGTCGCCGCGAAAGTGTTGCAGGAAGCAGGGTCGACTCCGGTGAATCCGCGCTGCATCCAGAGCTCGACACTCTTGCGCGAACCATGGTCGTGCACCTTGCCCTCGCTGTCCTCGTCGCCACTGTGCCGGCTCGCGTACCGCCAGGCCTCGAGCAGCTGGCCCTGCAGCGGGAACCATGCTTTGTCGGCACCGAGATACACCGACGAGAAGCAGGCCGCCTGCAATGCGGAGCGCCGGCTCTCCAGCAGTCTCGCCGCCTCGTTCGGCGCCTCGTCCTCACGATTCGTCGAGGCATCGAGGATGCCGGTCAGGTGCTGCACATGGTGACCGTAGACGTAAGCCAGCCCGTCGGCCATGTTGACCCGGGCCTGGGCCTGGTTCACCCGGTAGTCATTCACCGCATCCTGCCAAGGCATCTGGACGCTGCCGTCATCCGCCTCGCAGTACTGCGCGACCGCGTCAGTCGCCCCGCAGGCGGTCTCGTCACCCTCGTCGAAGATGACTAGTTTCGGTGCGCGGAACTCGTATCCGGCCTTCCGCACGCTGGGCTCCCACGACTTGTTCAGGCAGACCAGCAAGGCCTGGTAGTAGGCCTTGACGTTCTCCTTGGAGGTCGGGCGATAGGCCGGCTCTTTGCACTTCGACGGCGCCAGCTTGCCGGTGCTGTAGAGCTTGTTCTTCTGCACTACAACGAGATCCGGCGTCGGCGGCGCGGTCGGCTCGTCCGGGGTGGACCGGTCCCCCGGCGGTGTCGGTGTGCGCAACGAGGGCGCGCTCAACGGGTTCTCCACCAGTTGGCCGTACGACGACAGCACCTTGGCCGCCACGGTGACTCCGCCACCGACGACGACCAGCGCGACGACGACGATGCCGGCGATCATCAGCCTGGAACGCTTGCGCGGTACGAACGGGATCGGCTCGGGCGAGTACCGTGCCCGGAAGGCGGCGGACGCGAGGTCACCGGGCGGGGGTGGGCCGAGGCGCGAACCGCTCAGTTGCGGTGGGCCGGGCGGAGCCGTAGCGCCGAGCCGCGGAGTCGGTGCCGCCAAAGGCTCGGCCTTGCTCGGCGCGGAATCGTCCGGCACCTTCCTGCCGCCGGTCTCCGCCGGTGCATCACCCGCGCCACCAGGCAGGAAGTGCCCAGGCTTCGGCGCCGACTCGTCAGGCATCGCTGCTCCCCACCTCTACTTTCGGGCCGGCACCTACCGGTCCCATCGTTTGACAGCAGGAAGCGACGTTCCCCCAGGCCAGACCTGCCCGAAGATAGTACGCCGCAAACGACTGGTCGCTGTACCTGATTGCTGCAACTGACATCGGCGTAGCTCACCAAATTCGGGATCTGACTCTGGATCTCACAGTAAATCCGTGAGATCTTCAGACTCGGTCGGACGAGCCTCGGGAGGCGGTGATTCGGTGAGCGACTTCAAACCCACGGGCACCATGCGGGCGGCCGTCCTGCACGGCATCCGTGACCTGGTGATCGAGGAGCGCCGGACCCCGTCGCCGGATCCGGGCGAGGTGCTGGTCAAGGTGTCGTCCGTCGGTATCTGCGGGTCCGACGTGCACTACTTCGAGCACGGCCGGATCGGCGATCACGTGGTCGAGTCCCCGATGGTGCTCGGTCACGAGGCGGCCGGTCAGATCGTTGCTGTCGGCAAAGAAGTGACCACCGAGCGGATCGGCAGCCGGGTCGCGCTCGAACCCGGCATCGGCTGCCGGCAGTGCAGCTATTGCCACCAGGGCCGCTACAACCTCTGCCCGGACATGCGTTTCTTCGCCACCCCGCCGATCGACGGAGCGCTTTGCGAGTACGTCGTCGTCCCCGCCGACCACGCGTACGCCGTACCGGACGGGATGTCCGACGACGCGGCCGCGCTGGTGGAGCCGCTGTCAGTCGCCATCTGGGCCCATCGGACGGCCAGGCTGGGCGCCGGTTCGACGGTGCTGATCGCCGGCGCGGGAGCGATCGGCCTGCTCGTCACGCAGGTTGCCGCTGCGCTCGGAGCGACCGAGATCATCGTGAGCGACGTGGACGCCGGCCGGCTCGAGCTCGCGCGAAGCTTCGGCGCGACCGCGGTGCTCGACGCGACGCAACCCGCGACGAACGACGCGACGAAGCCTGCCGGCGGACTTGCGGTGGACGCCTTCATCGAGTGTTCAGGCGCTCCGGCCGCGGTGCGGGCCGGTCTTCCCGCGGTGCGGCCGGGCGGCACCGTCGTACTGGTCGGAATGGGTGCGGACGAGCTGACGCTGCCCCTGTCCCTGTTGCAGCGGCGAGAGATCAACGTGACCGGCACCTTCCGGTATGCCAACACCTGGCCGACCGGGATCGCACTGGCCTCGCGCGGGCTGATCGATCTGGACGGCTTGGTCACCGGGCACGTCGACCTCGACCACACCCGGGACGCGATCGTGCCGGACCCGTCGGCGGGACAGGTCAAGATGGTCGTCCGGCCCGGCGAGTGACCAGTGGGCGACAGAGGAAGGGCTGTGGGGGTGCGCGCCGGCCGAACGAGTGACGCGCTGGTTCAAGCCCGGCGCGAAGCCGTCCTGGAGCTCGTCCTCGACCAGGGCGAGGTGACGATCTCCGAGTTGGCCAAGCGGTTCGGCATCAGCGAGATGACGGTGCACCGCGACCTGGATACATTGCACGGCGAGGGTTTCCTGACGAAGGACCGTGGCCGAGCGGTGGGGCCGTCCGCCGTACGGGTCGAGACCAGCGCGGTGTTCCGGCTCCGAGCCGCCCGGCAGGTGAAGGACTCGATCGCCAGCTTGGCCGTCGCGCGGCTGGCCGGCGTACGGACGGTGTTCGTGGACGACTCGACCTCGGTCCTCCCGATACTGCCCTTGCTCGCGGGCACCGCGACCGACCCAGTCACAGTGGTCACCAACTCGTTGCTGGTGATCAGGGCCGCGGCCGACCTCCCGTACTTGCAGCCGCACTTGCTTGGTGGAAGCTACGACCACGACCTCGAGGCGACCTTCGGTACGGCGTGCACGGATTCGATCACTCGGTGGCGCGCAGATGTGGCGGTGGTGAGTGTGCCTGCGTTGCACGCCGGGCAGTGCTTCCACATGCTGCCTGCTTCGGCTGCGGTCAAGCGGGCGATGTTCGCTGCCTCGACCGACCGGCTGCTGTTGATCGACCACACCAAGGTCGGCCGGACCGCCCCACACCTGCTGTGCGAGGTCGACGAATTCTCGTGGGTGGTGCTCGACGACGGCGTCGACCCCGCCGAGATCTCCGCCGTCCGCTCGCGCGGCGTCACCGTTGATGTGGTCACGATCTGAGGAGTTCTGGATGAGTGTGCTGGACAGTTTCGGCCTGCAGGGCAAGCGTGTGCTGGTGACGGGAGGCAACCGCGGGCTCGGCCGGGCCTTCGCGCTCGCGATGGCCGAAGCGGGCGCAGACGTCGCCATTGCGGCCCGCGATGCTGAGCTCAGTGCGCGGGTTGTCACCGAGATCGAGTCGCGCGGCCGGCGCGGGTTCGCCATACAGGCTGACATCACCCGGCGTACGGACGTGATGTCGATGGTCGACGCGGTACGAGCGGAGCTCGGCGGTATCGATGTGCTGGTGAACAACGCAGGTGTCGCGATCCACCGACCTGCGCTGGAGATCCCGGACGACGAGTGGCAACAGGTACTGGACCTCAACGTGACGGCCCTGTGGAACTGCAGTACGGCGGTGGCCCGCGGCATGATCGACGCCGGCGGCGGGGTGATCGTCAACGTGGGCAGCATTTCCGCGCAGATCGTGAACCGCCCGCAGTGGCAGCCGGCGTACAACGCGTCCAAGGCGGCGGTGCATCAGTTGACCAAGAGCCTGGCGGCCGAGTGGGCTCCGCACGGGATCCGGGTGAACGCGATCGCGCCCGGTTATGTGAAGACCGAGATGGCGCCGGTGGATCGCCCGGAGTTCCGGCAGAACTGGATTCTGGACGCGCCGATGCAGCGGTACGCAACCCCGGAGGAGATCGCGCCGAGTGTGGTCTACCTGGCCAGCGACGCGTCCTCCTTCATGACCGGCTCCGTCCTCGTCATCGACGGCGGCTACACCGTCTACTGATCGAACGCATTTGAGTCGACGAGTTAGCATCGCGGCGTGACTACGCCGCTGAGTGACTCCGCCCGCAAACTCGTTGATGGTGCCAACCCGGCCGTACTTGCGACGGTGAATCCCGACGGCAGCCCGCAGACATCAGTGGTCTGGGTGGGACGCGATGGCGACGACCTGCTCATCTCGACCCAGGCCGGCCGCCGCAAGGACACCAACTTGCGCCGCGATCCACGAGCCAGCCTGACCGTGATCGCCAAGGACAACCCGGACGAGTACGTCGAGGTCCGTGGTACGGCGACGGTCACGGAGGACACCGGCCGAGCGGTGGCCAAGGCACTCGCCGAGTTCTACGCCGGCGAAGGCGCCGGCGACGCGTTTGTAGGGCTACCGCCGGAGATCATCCGGACCGTCATACGGATCACGCCCCAGCGGCTCACCGGGTCTGCTGCCGACTGACCTCAGTCCAGTACGACGCAGCGCCCGCCGAGGTTGACGCCTGCGCCGCGAGGGCGCGCGTGGATCACCGACCCCTGCCCGTGTACGACGGTGAGGTCGCGTCCGAGCGCAACCGCCAGCACCATCGAGGCGGATCCGGAGGCCTCGTCCTCCGGCTTTCCCTCACTGGGCGCGAACATGCGAGCCCGCACCAGGCCGGCCGATTCGTCAAGCCACGACCAGACCTGGACCGGTTCGTCAGCCGGTGGACCCCGCAGCGACTCGACCTCGGCCACGGTCGGGACCTGCCGGTGCCGGTTGTTCGGCGACCAACCGGCGGGTGCGTGCAACCACTCCTGGTTGTGGTCGGTCCACACCCGTACGACGCCCGCGCTGGTCGCCAGGGTGGTCGGAGCGAGCCCGAGTTCGCGCAGTACCGCAGCGGTGCCGAGTAGCGGGTGGCCCGCGAACTGGCGTTCCAGCTTGCGATTGTGGATGCGCACGGTGGTCCGGTCTCCGGCGACGAAGACGGTCGCCGGCTCCGGTGCGGCCGTGGCCAGTTGTTGCCGGAGGTCCGCCGGAGGTAGCTCGTCGGTCAGGATTACGGAGACGTCGTTGCCGTGTGCGCCGTTATCCGCTGTGAAGACTCTTGCCACCCACTGATCACCTAGCACGTCTCGCAGCGTATACAGCATGTTCGGGTCGGGCTACCCCCAGGAAATGCGGACTGGCCGAGATCAGCGCCGGGTCGGTCTCCAGCACGCGGGCGCACCGGATCGCCGCATCCAGCCTGGCGGGCACCTGGTCGAGCGGCAAGTTGTCCAGAGCGGGAGCCGACGGACCCTCGACGCCGAACACGGTGACCTGGGTCAGCCCGGCAGTCCACAGCTCGGCCGCCAACTCGTCGGCATGGTGGAAGTACGCGCTGGTGAACCCGTTCGGATCGTCGTGGTGCCGTCCGGTCGCCAGAGCGTCGACGATGAGTGCTTGCAGGTCCGCGGTCAACTGCCCGTTCGCACCGACCTCGAGCAGCGCGGCATATCGACTGATGCCTGCGGCAACTACTAACCCTCCCGGCTTGGTCACGCGGGCAGCTTCCGCCAAGGCCTGTGCACGATCCGCGGCCTCGACCAGGTGGTAGAGCGGACCGAGCAACATGGTCACGTCGACGCTGGCATCGGTCTGCTCCAGGTGTCGCGCATCACCAACAGACGCAGTGAAAGTGCCAACGGCAGCAGCCTGTTCGACGTGCTCCGGCACCGGGTCGATGAGGTGCACTTCGTACCCGTCCGCCGCGAGCCAGCGCGCATGAACCCCGGTAGCGCCGCCCACATCCAGGATTGTTGCCGGAGGCCCCGGAAGGTGGCGGCGCAGCAACTCCTGGGTCCGGAGAAACTCCAGTTGTCCATGCGCGGTCCTGCTCAGCCGGCCGTCCTCGACGTACCGGTCGCGATAGAAAGCATGGATCAACGGGTCCAACTCAGTCATCGCACCATCATCCTTGAGCCCCCGGAGCCCGAGCACCTGGTTTATCCAGATGCCAGGTAAATGCGTTGCACCCGAAACGACGGGGTTGTTGGGTAGGGGCGTGGCTTCTCTGGACGCGTTGAACCGGGCCGAGTACCCCCGCTCGTCGACGTACGATCCCAAATGGCTGGTCGAGTCGGAGATGGGCCCGAACCCGCTCTGGCTGCTCGAGGACCTGGCGAAGGACCTTGATCTCCGGCCCGGCATGCGCGTCCTGGACCTAGGATCCGGCAAGGGCGCGACCTCGGTCTTCCTGGCCAAGGAGTACGGCGCGAAGGTTTGGGCAGCCGATCTCTGGGTAGCGCCCGAGGACGCCGCGGCCACCTTCGACAGGTTCGGCGTCGGCGACTCGGTTACCGCCCTGAAGGCTGAGGCCCACTCGCTGCCCTTCTCCGGCAAGTTCTTCGACGCCATCATCTGCATCGACGCCTACGAGTATTTCGGTACGGCGGACAACTACCTCGCCTACCTGACCTACTTCCTCAAGCCCGGCGGGCAGCTCGGCATCGCCACCCCGGCTCTGAACCGTGAGATCCGCGACCTCGGCTACATCCCCGAGCACATCAAGAAGTGTGTCGGCTGGGAGGCCATCGCCTGGCACACCGCTGACTGGTGGAAGTTCCAGTGGGACATCACCGAACTCGTCACCGTGACGTCGGCCCGACTACAGGAGTCCGGCTGGCACGACTGGCTTACCTGGAACCAGGTCCTCGCAGCGAACGTCGAGGGTCAAGCCGACAGCCCGAGCCTGAAGATGCTTCAAGCCGACCAGGGCGAGTACCTGTCCTTCGCAATGGTCACTGCGCGTAGGTCCGGCTGATCCGTCCGCCCTGGTGATCGTTCTCAACCATGCCTGAGTAATGCTGTCTGTATGAGCTGGGCTATCTACGCAATGCGAGGGCCGGGAGGCGTGCGCCGCCTCGATGACATTCCTGACGACTACGCGCCACCGCCACTCGGTACCGCCGATGAGGTCGTGGCGAGGGTTCGCGAGGTCGCGCCGGACGTCGATGCCTCCAAGACGTCCTGGCTGCGGCTGACCGGTCCGGACCATGACGTCGAAATGACGATCGGCAAGGGCGTGCAGGTCCACGACGTCACGTTCTACATCAACGGCGGCGAGGGCTCGATCCCGCTGATCATGAACATCAGCAGCAACCTGGGCGTGACGCCGTACGACACCGAGTCCGGCAACTTCCTCACCGAGGAGTCGAAGCC
>JAWWOY010001104.1:0-2822 GCA_033851195.1 Kribbellaceae bacterium
GGTGCGCGGCGATGAAGCGGGCGATCCCGCGGCGTTGCTCTCCGCATTGATCGACAGCGAGCCCGACACGCTTGTTCAATTGGTGCGCCGTCACCGCTCCCGTCCGGAGTTCGTCGAACGGCTCGGCAAGCAGTTGTCTTTCACCGATCTCGAACGGTTGCTGCATTTGCTCGAGTCGGACAACGCGACCTCGATTCTCGGATCCATAATGGATCTACGGCGGATCCATCGCACCAACCCGATCGTTCCGGTTTCCGACGCGTCGTTTGCCCGACTGCTCTGGCCGCTCGTTCTGCGTCATGTGTTGACCGAAGCGGATGCCGTGTTCGATGCCCGGGCCTTCGAGCGCCGGCTGCGCGCGAGCGTCGCCGAGCTGTCGAATGCAGAAGTCGATCTGCCGAATACAGAAGGTGTTGAATCGGTGTTTTCGATTCACGACGACAGCGATGGTCCCGGGAACGAGACCGCTTTGGCCGGCACGATTGGTGGGCTGGAGTCAAAGGAGGCATCCGATCATTCCCTCGCGCACGCGCTAGCGCCAGTGTCGGTTCCCGCGCCGATCGATCTGCTCGAACAATTCCTGCTGCACGGAAGCGGGAACGGCGTGAAGCCCGAGACGCTCCTGCTCCTGCTCGCGAACGACGATCCGGATGCGCTTGCGAGGCTGTTTCGGCGTCATGCCTGGAACGACGCCATGTTGAGGCGTGTCACCGAGGTCATGAGCACGACGGCGCTTAGCCGGCTGCTCACCGTGCTGGAGCCGGAAGCAGCGGCGCCGATCCTCAAATACATGATCGACATCCGCACGCTGCATCGGTCGGAACCGATCGTGGCGTTGAGCGATCCGGTGCTGGCGCGACTGCTCTGGCATATCACGCTGCGCTACGTATTGCGCGAGGCCGGCACGCAGTTCAATCGCCGCAGCTTCGTGGCCGCGCTGATCGAAGATGTCGCCGTCGAGGAACGGCTCAGCTATCGCGAGGTGCTTGCGGTGCTGCACCGTGGCGTCGCCGAAATGGCGAAGGCACACCCTGTCACCACATCCTTGCCTGCGATCATCAACGACCTGGCGACGGAACTCGAACCTGCGGAATTTCACGTCGGGCCGCTGTCCGCGCTGGAGCGGCTCCTGCGGGACGGGCGTCAGGTCTCGGCGGCTGAACTGAGGCGAGCGATCAAGATAACGCAAGAGCAGGACCCGCTCGGCCTTCGCCGCCTCCTGCGCTGGCATGCGGAACGCGATCCTGCACGGATCGTGCAAACCGTTGGTGCCGCGCTTTCCGTCCCGTCGATGATCAGGTTGCTCTTGCACGCCGATGCTGCGCAGGACGTCGTGGCCCTGGCGCTGCGGCTTGCATCCGCCCCGGCGAGCGGAACTCTCCCGGCACATCGGCTGGAAATCGCCGTCGTGGCGGCGATTGCACTGAGCGGCGCGCCGGCTGAGGGTTCACGGCTTCTTGCGCGCATTGTGCAGTCGGTGGCCCAGGTGGCGGGCGTTGCGCCTATGCGCCTCGCGATATCTCTCGCTACGCGGCGAGATGGCGGAAATGCGAGCGGCCCATCCGGGCTCGGTCAAACGGCCGACGGGGGACACGTCGCACTGACGCGCGCATTCGACAGTCAAGACAGTGCGGTCGAGGCCGACGACATCGCCGCGCTCTATGCCCGTCTCGATCAATTCCGGCATTTCCTGCGCACCGGCGTGTTGCCGTGGCGGGACATTCTCGCCGAACCGGCGCTGACGCCGCACCGGTTGGTGGATTTTCTGGCGCGAGCGCGGTCGGGCTTCGTACGCGCGGCCCTTGCCGCCACACGTTTGCACCGATCGACGCTCGGCAGCGCGCTCGCGCGCTTGACCGAGGCGGATGTCGCCCGCGTGATCGGATGGCTGTTGTCGGGCGACGCGGCCGCGCGCGAGCTCCCGGCTGCTATTACGGCCCACGCCGCGAAGGCGATCGATCGCCAGGCATTTCAGGCGGACGTAATCGCCGCATTGGTAGAGGGAAGGCCGCTCGACCTTGAGGCCTTCGCGGCGACAAGCGCCGGCATCCGCGCCACACCGACCGATCTCGAAACTGCCGATAGAATGATCAGTGTTCTGGCGGAAGGAATTGGACAGCGCGAAATCGCACCGCCGAACTGGCAGGAGCTGCTGATCCGCCTGCTGACACGAGATCCGCAGGCTGCACGCCGCTTCCTGACTGCGGGCACGTCTCGTCCCGCGGGATTGGCCCGGCTCGCCGAGCTATGCGCGCCGCCGTTTCTGGAACGCCTTCTCGCCGCCCTCGTGCCGGCCGCCGCGTCGACACTAACGGCGCTGGGCGAGAGTTTGACCGCGTATGGTGCGCGCCGTGGACCCGGCCGCGAAGCGATCACCGAAGCGATCCTGACTGAAGCGTTGAGCATCGAACCGGACACCGTTCCGGGTTTCGCTCTCATGGCACGCTTGCTGCGTACGTTGTTTGGCGACGCGATGCCGCCCTCGCTCATGCCCGCGCTGCGACGGGATCTGCTGCCCAGCCTGCCGCGCGGCATAGCGGCAACCGTGGCCGCGGCAATTGGGTGGGAAGAGATCCGCCACCGGCGTGATGCGGTTTCTCTCCAGGCATCATCTGACGACCGGGCCGGAAGATTGCGGATGGTCGATGATGATGGGATCAGGCCTGTTACGGCGGCGATCGATGCACGGGAAACTGAAGCGCCCACCCGCCGGCAAATGCCCGAACTGATAAACGAGCGCCTGGATGCATGGCTCCGTGCATGGCGATCCGGCGACGCAGAGGCTCGCGCGGAACCGGAAGGCGTGCACACCGAATGGCTGT
>JAWWOY010000080.1:0-4818 GCA_033851195.1 Kribbellaceae bacterium
GGTCGTCATGGTGATCATGGTGAGGAGTCTCGATTCGGGGATCGGTCGTTCAGGCGGCAGTGACGGTGTCACTCTTGCGGGGACGGCCACGGGGCCGCTTGCGGGCGACAACCACACCCTGGACGAACAACTCGCCACCCCACACTCCCCACGGCTCGGAACGCTCGAGCGCTCCGGCCAGGCACTCGGCCTGGAGCGGGCAGGTGGTGCAAAGAGACTTGGCGTACTCGACATCCGCCGGCGATTCGGCGAAGAAGAGTTCCGGTGCGTAGGACCGACAGGGCAGGTCCTGCGACGCGGCAACCTCGCTGAAGAGATCGAGGAAGCTCACGCTCATTCGGTCACCTCCTAGTGACTTTCGTAACTGGTCTCTTGTCGTCGATACCGACCACCGGTTGGTGGCCGACAAACAAAAGGGCCGCGGGACCCTTTCGGGTTCCGCGGCCTTGGAGGTGCCGGCTGACTGGTGAGTCAGACCGGTGGACTCCATGCTCGAGAACCCTGACCGCCGTACTTGCTATCGCCGACAGCTGCGCCCTGAACCGGGGCAGAGCCGATGGCCATGAGCACAACGGTCGCGACATGCAGGCGCGACGGGGCACCCTGAATCAGGGCGCGCTGACGTGTGCAGGCGCTGAACGGCTGCTTGGTCATGTTCGTGGTCATCTCCAAGGCACCTCCTCTCGTTGTGGCGAAGCGGGCGGCAAGCTCGATCGCTATGGTTGAAGTTTTTCGGCCATACCTCGACCGCAGAAAGAACAGTACGCTGAGTCCGCCGAGGCCCGCAAACTATTTATCGCGAACTTCTGACATTGGCCGGAAGTTGCTGCCCTATCGGGCAAAATCAGGCTCAGCGGCGGCAGATCCGGATCACGTCGTCGCCGTACTTGTCGACCTTGACCCGGCCGATCCCGGCGATCCGCAGCAGCGAGCGCTCGTCGGTCGGGCGGGTCTCGGCGATGGCGATCAGGGTGGCGTCGGTGAAGACCACGAAGGCGGGCATCTTCTCCGTCTTGGCCCGGTCGGCCCGCCAGCCGAAAAGCTCGTCGTACAGGCTGTGGTCCATCGACGACGGGCAGTCCTCGCAGCGGCCGAGCTTGCGGGCGGCGGCCTCGATCAGTCCCCGTCCGCAGACCCGGCACTTCTGCACCGGCTGCCGGTCGCTCCGGGAGGACCGCTCCCGTGGCTCGGCGACAGCGGCCGCCGGGCGGGAGGGCCGGACCCCGATCGGGTCGAGGAACCGGGTCGGCCCGCGCTGACCGCGACCACCGGGCGAACGTGAGGTCGACCAACTCACCGACAGGTTGTCCTTCGCCCGGGTCACCCCGACGTAGAACAGGCGGCGCTCCTCCTCCAACTGGCCAGGCGTCTGGGCGTAGCTGATCGGCAGCGTGCCCTCGTGGGCGCCGACGATGAAGACGCAGCCCCACTCCAGACCCTTCGCCGCGTGCAGCGTGGCCAGCGTGACGCCCTCGGCGACCGGCGCGTGCTGGATCGCGGCCCGCCGGTCGAGCTCCGCCATCAGGTCGGCGAAACCCGCCTCCGGGTTCGCCGCGGCGAAGTCCGAGGCCATCGTCACGAGGGCGCTGAGCGACTCCCACCGATCCCGGACCGCGCCGGTCCCCGTTGGCGGCTCGGGCGTCCACCCGGCACCCGCCAGGACGCCGCGGACCGTGTCGAGCAGGTTCTCCCCGCTCGTGCCGCCCGCCTTCGCCTGGCCGCGGAGCAGGACGGCGGCCTGGCGGATCTCGGTCCGTTCGAAGAATCGCTCGGCGCCCTTGAGTACGGTCGGGATCCTCCGCTCGGCCAGAGCCTGCTCGAAGTTCTCCGACTGGGCATTGATCCGGAACAGCACGGCGATCTCGCGCAGCGGCGTACCGGCCTCGTTGAGGCGGGAGATCGCTTTGGCGACGGCATCCGCCTCGGCCACCTCGTCGGAGTACTCCCGGAAGGTCGGGGCGGGACCGGCCTGGCGCTGGGACCGTAGGGTGACCCGGCCGGGCAGGCCCGCCGGTCCGGCCGCGTCGAGAACCTTGTTTGCCACCTCCACGATCTGCGGTGTGGAGCGGTAGTCCCGGATCAACTCGACCACGGTGGCGTCCGGGTGCCGGCTGGCGAAGCGGACCAGGTTCGCCGGATCGGCGCCGGCCCAGGAGTAGATGGTCTGGGCCGGGTCGCCGACCACGCAGACATCCTGCCGGCCACCGAGCCACAGGTCGAGCAGGCTCTGCTGCAGCGGGCTGACGTCCTGGTACTCGTCGACCACGAAAGTGCGGTACTGCCGACGGATCTCGGCGGCCACCCGCTCGTCCTCAGCGAGCAACGCCACTGCGCAGAGCAGCACGTCCTCGAGGTCGATCCGGCCGCGCTCGTGCTTCACGTCCTCGTACGCCGCGAAGACCCGGGCGATGGTGGCCGGGTCGAAGGCGGCGAGCGAACGAGCCGAGGCAGGCGCGACCCGCGCATAGTCGTCGGGGCGGACGTTGCTCACCTTGGCCCACTCGACCTCACCGGCCAGGTCGCGCAGCGCAGGGGTGTCCACCCGGATCCGGCAGCGCCCGGCCGCCTCGGTCAGCAGCGGGAACTTCCGGTCCGCGATCGGTGGCAACTCCGAGCCGTAGACCTTCGGCCAGAACCACCTGGCCTGGCGCAGCGCCGCCGAGTGGAAGGTGCGGGCCTGGACACCGTTCGCACCGAGCACGGCGAGCCGGCCGCGCATCTCCCCCGCGGCGCGCTGGGTGAACGTCACGGCGAGCACCCGGGCCGGGTCGAAGGTCCCGGTGCGGACGCCGTACGCGATCCGGTGCGTGATCGCGCGGGTCTTGCCGGTGCCCGCGCCCGCCATCACCACAACCGGGCCGTTCAGTGCGGTCGCCACGGATCGCTGCTCGGGGTCGAGCGCCTCCAGCAGGGCGTCGGCGGACCCGCCTGCTGCGGCCTGTGTGATATCGGTCACGGATTGAGACATGCGGGAACAGCACCACCAGCGGAGGAGTTCGGATACAACGAAGCCACAGTAGACCGGCCGGCGGACAGTCTCCGCCGACCGCCGAATGTCAGAGACGGAGCGAGCCACGATGGCGGCATTCACGATGTACTCGACCCCCTGGTGCGGTTACTGCCACCGGCTGAAGGGCCAGTTGAAGCGCGCCGGCATCGAGTTCGCCGAGGTCGACATCGAGCAGGTCCCGGACGCCGCCAAGATCGTCGAGCAGGTCAACAACGGCAACCAGACGGTGCCGACGCTCGTCTTCGCCGACGGCACCGCGATGACGAATCCCAGCCTGGCCGAGGTCGCCGAGAAGATCGCGGACGCGGCCTGAGCGGCGTGCCCCTGTCGCTGGTCCCCTCAGTGCCGGCGACTAGGGCACTCCCAGGGGCACTCCTAGGGGCACTCCTACCAGCTGCCGGGTAGTTCCTCCCCGTACCAGCCTTCGATCAGGCGGCGGGAGATGGAGATGCTGCCCGGTAGCGCCACGTCTCCGGCCTCGATACCCCGGCGCAGGTCGTCCCGGCTGAACCAGCGCGCGTCGACGATCTCGTCCGCGTCCACGTCGATCTCGAACCCGATCGCCTTGGCGTAGAAGCCCAGCATCAGGCTGGAGGGCAGCGGCCACGGCTGACTGCCGGCGTACTGGACGTCCTGGCCGATCACGACCCCCGACTCCTCCAGGACCTCACGCCGTACGGCGGCCTCCAGCGACTCACCTGGTTCCACGAAACCAGCGAGGGTGGAGTAGCGGCCGGGTGGCCAGCTCTCGCCACGGCCGAGCAGCGCCCGGTCCTCCTCGTCGGTGACGAGCACGATGATCGCGGGATCGCTGCGCGGGAAATGGGAGGTGCCGCAGACCGGGCAGCGTCGTACGTGCCCGGCGTCGACGACCTCCGTGTGGGCGCCGCACTTCGAGCAATGGGTGTGGACCGCGTGCCAGTTCGCGAGGCCGACCACGTTCACAGCGATGCCGGCTTCGCGATCGTCCAGCACGGCGCCGACCTCCCGCAACGAGGCGAAGCCCTCGTCCGGCTCCCCAGGAAGCAGCACCGCGAAGACGGCCCGGCCATCGGCGGACCGCCCGGCATCCGCTTCCCGGTCGATGCCGAGGAAGATCCGCTCGCCGGCGCCTGCCTCGGCCGGCGAGATCAGCCTCAGCGCCGTCCGATCCGCGGTCACCGCCAGCTTGTCCTCCGCGACCAGCGCGACCTGCGTGTCCGGCGCCGCCCACGCCTTCTCGAGCCATTCGTCGTCACGGCGGCGATCGGCGGCGCGATCCAGGACCGAGCGGGACAGGGCAAGGGAACCGGGGGCAATCGTGTAAGGCACGGAATCAACGTATCTCGCCCCGGAAGTGGCATGCGGAGTTCCGGCGCAGGCCACCCGGCTTGTGCCGTGAGAGCATCCCGGCATGAGTATTCACATCGCCGCCGAGAAGGGGCAGATCGCGCCGCGCGTGCTGTTCCCCGGCGACCCGCTGCGCGCCAAGTGGATCGCCGAGACCTATCTGTCCGAGGTCAGCTGCTATACCGAGATCCGCAACATGTTCGGGTTCACCGGCACGTACAAGGGTGAGCCGATCTCCGTACAGGGCTCCGGCATGGGCCAGGCGTCCGCCTCGATCTACGCGAACGAACTGTTCGCCGAGTACGACGTACAGACCCTGATCCGGGTCGGCACCTGCGGCGCGCTGACCGAAAAGGTCAAGGTCCGCGACGTGATCATCGCGATGTCGGCCAGCACCGACTCGCAGATGAACCGGCTGCGTTTCCACGGCATCGACTACGCACCGACCGCGGACTATCACCTGCTGCGCGCGGCAGTCG
>JAWWOY010000098.1:0-4369 GCA_033851195.1 Kribbellaceae bacterium
TACCGGCTGGTGCGGGACAGGGCAACGACTTCGACATCCAGGCCCACCGCGGCGGCCTCGGCCTCACGGTCGAGAGCACCATCGCCTCCTTCTCCCGCGGCCTCGAACTGGGCGTCAGCACGCTCGAACTGGACGTCCAGATCACCCAGGACGGCTATGCGGTCGTCACCCACGATCGCAAGGTCACCGGCGCCAAGTGCAAGGACACCGCGCCGTACACGCCGAACGACCCGGAGTACCCGTACGTCGGCAAGTTCATCAACACCCTGACGCTGAAGCAGGTTCAGCAGCTCGACTGCGGGTCGCTGCCGCAGGCGGGCTTCCCCGGCCAGACGCCCGACCCCGGTGCGCGGATGCCGGAGCTGCGCGACGTGTTCGACCTGGTCCACCGGTTCCACGCGACCGGCGTAAAGATGAACATCGAGACCAAGGTCGAAGCCGGCGCGCCGTCCGAGACGGCACCACGCGAGCAGTTCGTCCAGGTGGTCGCGAGCGAGATCCACAAGGCCCGCATCGCCCGCCAGGTGACGATCCAGAGCTTCGATTGGGGCGCACTGATGCGGATGCGCCAGGTCGCGCCGGAACTGCCACTGGTGGCGCTGACCAACTACGACTTCCTGCAGACCGGTCAACCCGGCAAGTCGCCGTGGCTCGGCGGCATTGACATCGACGACTTCGGCGGCGACCTGGTGAAGGCGGTCCACTCGTTCGGTGCGGCTGCCATCTCGCCGGTGCACGGCTTCCCGCAGGACGGCAAGGTCAGCGACCCGGCGTACCGGCCTTATGTCACCGCCGACATGGTTCGCGATGCCCACAACGTCGGCATGAAGGTTGTGCCATGGACGGTCGACGACCCGGCCACGATGGACTCGCTGATCGACAAAGGCGTCGACGGTCTCATCACCGACTACCCGGACCGGCTGCGGACCGTGGTGGCTGCGGCCGGCTTCAAGCTGCCCAAGGCGTACGACGCTCCGGCAGTCCAGGCGCTACCTCAGGCGCATGCGCACAACGACTACGACCATCGGCGGCCGCTGTTCGACGCACTGGACCGCGGCTTCAACAGCGTCGAGGCGGACGTCTGGCTGGTCGATGGCGAGCTACGGGTCGCGCACGACGAGAAGCACGCCGTACCAGGCCGGAACCTCGAGAGCCTCTACCTGCAACCCCTGTCCCAGCGGGTCCAGGAGAACCATGGCGAGGTCTATTCCCATGGCGGCGACTTCCAGTTGCTGATCGACATCAAGAGCGACGGCCCCTCGACGTACGCGGCGATCGACAAGGCGCTGCAGAAGTACAAGAGCATCAGCACGGTCTTCGTCGGCAGCCGCACGATCACCCGGGCCGTCACCTCGGTGATCAGCGGCAACCGGCCGCTGGACCTGCTCAAGGCCCAGAAGATCCGGTACGCCGGGTACGACGGCCGGCTGTCCGACTTGGACTCCGAGATGCCGGCCTCGCTGATGCCACTGGTGAGCGACAACTGGTCCAACAACTTCACCTGGGGCGGACTCGGCCCGATGCCGGCCGCGGAACAGGCGAAGCTGCGGCAGATCGTGACGACGGCCCACCATGCCGGCTACAAGGTCAGGTTCTGGGCGACGCCGGACCTTCCGGGAGCTGCTCGTGAGGCGCTGTGGTCGGAACTGACGGCTGCGGGCGTCGACTACCTCAACACCGACGACCTGCACGGCCTGGAGTCATTCCTGCGAGCCTAGTGGCCCTCACAGGACACTCGCGTCCCGTGGGGCGCGCTAGTGCTGCTCCGTCAGGGCGGCTCCACCACCGGCGCCGGCTTCGCATCGGTTGCGGTCATCACCAGCGCCCGGACCAGTGTGGCGAGCAGGACCGTCTCGTCCACCGTGCCCGGCGCATCGCTGACCCGCACCTCGACTGTCTGGCGCAGCCTCACATCCGGGATCTCAGTACGTCGAACTCGCAGCCTGGCGAGTTCGGGTCGAAGCCGTGCTCGACCAGCCAGCGGGATGCCCGCAGGCTTCGCAGCGACCACCACGCGCGGATCACCTCGAGGTCGACGTCGGTGCCGTAGCCGGCGGCGACGTCGGCGAGGTGCTCCTCGTGTCCGAGCGTCAAGCTGGCCAGGTCGTACATCGCATCGCCCTGGCTCGCCTCGGACCAGTCGATGATGCCGGTGAGCTTGTCACCGTCGACGAAGACGTGGGTGATCTGCAGGTCCCCGTGCGTGAACACCGGTGTCCATGGCCGGAGCGCGGCCTCGGCGACCTCGCGGTTGCGCGTGACCAAGTCGGTGGGAAGGACGCCGCTCGTGATGAGCCACTCGCATTCGCCGTCGAGGTGCGCTGCGATCTCGTCGCGGCTCCTCCGACCGGGCCATGGCGGCAGCGGCGCGTCGTGCAACATCCGGATGGCGGCACCCGCCGCGGCCCACGCCGCCGGCGACGCTGTCGACGGCTCACCGAGACGGCCGAGTGCCGTCCCGGGGAGGGCTGCGATCGCGAGCACGGGCGGCTTCCGCCACAGGATCTCCGGAGTCGGGACCGGCGCCAGAGCCATCGCCTCGACCTCGACGTCGATGTTCGTCTGATCAGCGTCGATCTTCAGGAACACATCACCGACGCGCAGAGTCACGCGCTCGCTATGGGCAACGACGACCTCGACCTCCTCCACGTCGGCCATTGTCGCGGGGATGCCCACCGACGTCACCGGAATTATCAAGCTCGCAACACCCACACCCCCCACCTCGTGTCCTGCGTCGTCTTGATCGACCCAAGCGACGGAAGCACTCTGCTGGTCGACCACATCAACGCTCAGCGGTCAGGGTCTCGCCCGACCGAGCATGTTGCCACTTGGAGGACCACTGCATGACCGCGACGTCCACCCTCGAACTGCGCACATTTGCCACCATCGAACCTGTCCGCAGCGATCTAGTCGACGTGTATGCCGATGTACGCGCGGCACTCCTTCACCTGCCGAACTACGCAGTTACCGCTTTCGGCGAGAGGCTGGACAGGCATGGTGCCGAACCGGGATTCGTGGCCGTCCTTGCGTATGCAGATGGGTTTCCGGTCGGATACGCCTACGCCAACACCATTGAGCACGGTGATCGGTACTGGGAACGCACCACCCCAGCACCGGCGGATGAGTACACCGAACGTCCGGCTGCGGCTCTGAAGGAGATCGGCGTTCGGTCAGCGTGGCGGAAAACCGGCACCGCCCGGCGTATCCACGATGCCCTCCTGGCCACCCGCGCTGAGCCGTTCGTAACGCTCATGGTCAACCCGGCCGCCGGCGATGGAAAAGTCCACGCGCTTTACAGGTCGTGGGGATACGAGGACATCGGGCAGAGCCAACCATCCCCCTCATCGCCCCTTCTCAGCGTGATGATCCGGGCCACCGGCGGCTCCAAGTAGTTCGGCAAGCTGTTGTCCCACGTCTGCAACAAAGTGCAACGGGCAACTAATTGACGTGAAAGCAGACTGCGCGGCACCTAGGGTCGGGCTACGGCTCGAACCCGTCGAACCCCCGTCACGTCCGCATCCCCTAAGCCCAAGGCCCAGCCGGTGACCGTAACCCGGCAGGGCCTCAACCATTTGGTACCTCTCGCGCGTGAGGAAGCCGTACGCCGCTCAGGTGGTGATGCCTCTCGCGTCGAGGTCATCGACACGACCACATTCCGAGTCCGCTAGTCACCTCAACACCGACGACCTGCACGGCCTGGAGTCATTCCTGCGAGCCTAGTTGCCCTCACGAGACGCTCGTGTCCCGTGAGGGCGCTAGTGCTGCTCCGTCAGAGCGATGACGTCTGCCACGTTGTCGCCCTGATGGAAGGCCCTTCGCTGGCGAATCGCGCCGTTGCCGTCGGCGAGTACGTGCCGCAGGCCCTCCTCCACGTTCTTGAGTTCCCCCAGCTCCTCAAGCGCCGGACGGACGTGCTGCACCAGCAGATCGAGCAGCTCGGACATAGGCAGCACCCGTGCCTCGAATACGTCGAGCCCGTCCCCGGACAGTCCGTCCCTGGCTGCGATCCAGTAGGCGGCCCGGAGCACCTCCGGCTCCACCACCGGCGCCGGCTTCGCATCGGTTGCTGTCATCACCAAAGCCCGGACCAGTGTGGCGAGCAGGACCGTCTCGTCCACCGTGCCCGGCACATCACTGACCCGCACCTCGACTGTCTGGCGCACCTCACATCCGGGATCTCAGTACGTCGAACTCGCAGCCTGGCGAGTTCGGGTCGAAGCCGTGCTCGACCAGCCAGCGGGACGCCCGCAGGCTTCGCAGCGACCACCACGCGCGGATCACCTCGAGGTCGACGTCGGTGCCGTAGCCGGCGGCGACGTCGGCGAGGTGCTCCTCGTGTCCGAGCGTCAAGCTGGCCAGGTCGTACATC
>JAWWOY010000132.1:0-2510 GCA_033851195.1 Kribbellaceae bacterium
CGACGATGTTGTGGCCGACCCCGACGGTGATCCAGGAACCTTCCCCGTCGGCGGTCTCGATCAGCACTCTGATGACGGCGTCGGTGCCATGACCCTGGTCCAGGATCCGCACCTTGTAGTCGACCAGCTCGAACTTGTTCACCACCGGGTAAGCGCGTTCGATCGCGGTCCGGAGCGCGTGGTCGAGCGCGTTCACCGGGCCGTTGCCCTCACCCGTGACGATCTCGCGCTCACCGCCGGCAATCAGCTTCACGGTGGACTCCGAGACGGCCTCGCCATCAGCGCGGGACTCGGTGATCACCCGCCACGACTCGACGTCGAAGAAGCTCGCCCGGCTGCCGGTGACCTCCTCGGTCAGCAGCAGCTCGAACGATGCGTCCGCGGCCTCGAAGGTGTAGCCGCGGGACTCCATCTCCTTCACCCGGTCCGTCACCCGGGTGACCAGCTCGCGGTCGTTGCCGAGGTCGAAGCCGAGTTCGCGGCCCTTCAGCTCGACGCTCGCCCGGCCGGCCATCTCGGAGACCAGCATCCTCCTGTCGTTGCCGACCAGGGCCGGCTCGATGTGCTGGTACAGGTCCGGGTCCACCTTGATGGCGCTGGCGTGCAGTCCCGCCTTGTGGGCGAAAGCAGACACACCGACGTACGGCTGCCGGGTCGACGGCGGCACGTTCGTCACCTCGGCGATCGCGTGCGCGATCCGGGTGGCCTCGGCCAGCCGGCCGGGCGGAAGCAGCGACAGGTCGCGCTTGAGTTCCAGGTTCGCCACCACAGCGAGCAGGTCGGCATTGCCGGTGCGCTCGCCGTACCCGTTGATGGTGCCCTGGACGTGGGAGACGCCGGCCTCGACCGCGGCGATCGAGTTGGCCACCGCGCAGCCGGCGTCGTTGTGGCAGTGGATGCCGAGCCGCGCCCCGGTGTTCTCCAGTACGTCGTGCACGATGTCCTGCAGTTCGCGGGGCAGCGTGCCGCCGTTGGTGTCGCAGAGTGCGACCACATCGGCGCCGGCCTCAGCGGCGACCCGGACCACTTCGAGCGCATAGGCGCGGTTGGCGCGGTAGCCGTCGAAGAAGTGCTCGGCGTCGAGGAACACCCGCTGGCCGTGCTCGCGCAGGTGCCGGACGGTGTCCGCGACCATCGCGAGGTTCTCCTCCAGCGTGGTGCGCAGGGCTCGCTCGACGTGCGCATCGTGGCTCTTGGCCACCAACGTCACCACGCTCGCGCCGGACTCCCGCAACGCGGCGACCTGCGGGTCGGCGGCGACGGCGACGAGCGGCCGGCGGGTCGCGCCGAAGGCCGCGAAGACCGCGTGCCGCAACTGCAGCTCGGTCTTCGCCCGGGCGAAGAACTCCGTGTCCTTGGGCACCGCACCGGGCCAGCCACCCTCGATGAAGCCGACGCCCAGGTCGTCCAGGTGCTGCGCGATCGCGATCTTGTCCGCCACGGACAGCGCCAGACCCTCCTGCTGCGCGCCGTCGCGCAGAGTGGTGTCGTAGACGTGGAACTCGTCGGCCTCGGTTGTGCTCACGATGTCTGCCTTCCGCGGAGCTGGGTTCTACTGGGGGTCACGCAAAGGGGTTTGGCAAAAAAATCATGGCAAACAAAAAACCTCCCGCGGGATGCGAGAGGTCTGCGCGCTCAGGTGGTGCTTGCTGAGCGCGCCTAACTAATGATGACCCATTGATTCTTCATGGCACCTCGGAGTCTGCCACACGTTGTCCAGACATTGGCGAAATGTCTCGAAACGCGAACATCCGGTACGCCGACCAGTACTGGCGCGCCCGTGAGAGTTCAGGAAATCAGGCGGTGAGCGACCAGCCCGGGTCGTCCCAGGCGGTGTAGAAGTCCTCCCGGCTGAGCGGCCGCAGACCCCACTCCTCTCGATCCAGCGCCTGGTCGGTCAGCATCCCCTCGTCGTCCTCCAGGCGCTGCCACCAGTATCTGGTGATGGTGCCGTCCTCGGCCGCTCCGAGCTGACGGGTCACCACCCACTCCCGCTCGTGCCAGACCGCCTCGTACAGCCAGTCGGTGCTCTGGTCGTCGGCCTTGGCGCCGTACGTGCGGGGGGCCGTGCCACGGTCCAGGTCCCGGATCAGCTCCACCGTCGCCCGCATCGCTGTGACGGTCTCGGCCGGCCACTCGCGCCTGGCCGCCAACTCCACGTAGTAGGCCTCGACGTCATCCGGGAAGCTGCTCATAACCCTCGCCCTCGATCGAAACAGTGCGCCCGACCCTACACGGCGCTACGTCCGAAGAACCTTGCGCTATAACGCAAG
Organism: Kribbellaceae bacterium; assembly: GCA_033851195.1. Lineage (GTDB taxonomy): Bacteria > Actinomycetota > Actinomycetes > Propionibacteriales > Kribbellaceae > Kribbella. Next base: position 2,274 of record JAWWOY010000132.1, read on the forward strand.
GTTCTTCGGACGTAGCGGGTTAGCAGATTCGGGTCATCCAGCCGTGGGGGTCGGCGGCACGGCCGTACTGGACGTCGAGGAGGGCGGTGCGGACGGCGGCCGTGACCGGACCACCGGTGCCGTCGGCGATCTGGACCTCGCCGGCGCCCCACTTCAGCGAGGCGACCGGGGTGACCACCGCGGCCGTACCGCAGGCGAACACCTCGCGGAGCTTGCCGGAGGCGGCACCGTCGCGCC
>JAWWOY010000141.1:0-5357 GCA_033851195.1 Kribbellaceae bacterium
GAGTCCGCCGGACGGGTTCACCATCAAGGGGAAGGCCCAGTCGATGCTGTTCCACACCCCCGATTCGCCGTACTACGGCCGGACCAAACCGGATGTCTGGTTTCAGACCGAGGCCGACGCCGAACGCGCCGGCTTCACCAAGTACGTACGCCGGCCCCGCAAGTCGCCGGGCCCCAAGGCCTAACCAACGCGACAAGCCCTGGTTTGCCGCCGACCGGCACACTTGTTTCAACGCGCGCCAAGGCAGTTGCCGGCCGGCGGCGGCCACCAATTGCTCGGATACCGGTTACCCGGATACCGGACGATGCTGCCCGGACGTCCTTTTTTGGAACCGCGCCGATCGGGTAAGGGGTCCCAGCGCAGACCGGTTACCGGACGATGTCCACCGCGAGTCGTCCTGATGAACTAACCATCGAAACCTGTTGTACCGCTAAGTTTGGACATGAGGGAAGACACCAGATGGAGGTGAGCGTGACCGATATGCTGCCCGAGCAGCACCAAGGACTGACGAAGAGTGATCCGCTGTGGTTCAAGCGGGCGGTCTTCTACGAAGTCCTCGTGCGGTCCTTCAAGGACTCGAACGCCGACGGCATCGGCGACCTGCAGGGCCTGACCGAGAAACTCGACTATCTCGAGTGGCTCGGTGTCGACTGTCTTTGGTTGCCGCCTTTTTACCCCTCACCCCTGCGGGACGGCGGCTACGACATCTCCGACTACACGAACGTGATGCCCGAGGTCGGCACGATCGCCGACTTCGCCGCGTTCATGGAGGCCGCCCACTCGCGCGGCATCCGCATCATCATCGACTTCGTGATGAACCACACCTCGGACCAGCACCCCTGGTTCCAGGCGTCGCGCACCGACCCGGACGGCCCGTACGGCGACTTCTACGTCTGGTCCGACACCGACGACGCCTACTCCGACGCGCGGATCATCTTCGTCGACACCGAGACCTCGAACTGGACCTGGGACCCGGCCCGCGGACAGTACTTCTGGCACCGGTTCTACTCGAACCAGCCGGACCTGAACTTCGAGAACCCCGCGGTCGGGGACGCGATGATCGAGGCGCTGAAGTTCTGGCTCGACCTCGGCGTGGACGGTTTCCGGCTGGACGCGGTGCCGTACCTGTTCGAGGAGGAGGGCACCAACTGCGAGAACCTGCCCAGGACGCACGAGTTCCTGAAGCGGGTGCGCAAAGAGGTGGACGCGAACTACACCGACCGGGTGATGCTCTGCGAGGCGAACCAGTGGCCGGGCGACGTGGTCGAGTACTTCGGCGACCGCGATTCCGGCGGCGACGAGTGCCAGATGGCGTTCCACTTCCCGGTGATGCCGCGGATCTTCATGGGGGTCCGGCGCGAGTCGCGGTTCCCGATCTCGGAGATCCTGGCCCAGACCCCGCTGATCCCCGACACTTGTCAATGGGGCATCTTCTTGCGCAACCACGACGAGTTGACCCTGGAGATGGTCACCGACGAGGAGCGCGACTACATGTGGGGCGAGTACGCCCAGGACCCACGGATGAAGGCCAACATCGGCATCCGCCGCCGGCTCGCGCCGCTGCTCGACAACGATGTCAACCGGATGGAACTGTTCACCGCCCTGCTGCTGTCGCTGCCCGGCTCGCCGATCCTGTACTACGGCGACGAGATCGGCATGGGCGACAACATCTGGCTCGGTGACCGCGACGGCGTCCGGACGCCGATGCAGTGGTCCCCGGACCGGAACGCGTCGTTCTCCACCGCCACCCCCGGCAAGCTGAACCTGCCGGTGATCATGGACCCGGTCTACGGGTTCCAGGCGGTCAACGTCGAGGCCGAGATGGAGAACGCGTCCTCGCTGCTGCACTGGACCCGACGGATGATCCAGACCCGGAAGCAGCACCCCTGTTTCGGCATGGGTACTTTCACAGACCTAGGCGGCTCCAACCCGAGTGTGCTGTCCTACGTCCGCGAATTCGGTGACGACGTGGTGCTCTGTGTGAACAACCTGTCACGCTTCCCGCAGCCGATCGAGCTCGACCTGCGGCAGTGGGAGGGCGTCGAGCCGATCGAGCTGCTCGGTGGCGTGCACTTCCCGCCGATCGGCGAACTGCCGTACCTACTCACCCTCGGCGCGCACGGTTTCTACTGGTTCCGCCTTCCGGTGAACTCTCAGCCGGTCAACTCTCAGTCGGTCACTCGTGAGGAGAGCTCTTCGTGACTTCCCATCTGGACCAGGTCCAGTCCTTCTGCGCCGCCCAACGGTGGTTCGGCGAGAAGGGACACGACGTCAACGTCGACGCGATGGCCACCTCGGCCTGGCTGTCGGACGAAGGCGCTTGGCCTGCTGTCCGGATCGGGTTCGTCTACTGTGCAGGGCCGCCCGGGGCGGAGAACGCGATCCGGGTGTACCAGTTGCCACTGAGCTACCACCGCGAACCGGTGGAGAACCTCGGCCATGCCCTGGTGGGCGACTGGGAGGAACCGGACCTGGACGACACCCGGGTCTGGGTGTACGACGCGCTGCACGACAAGTCGGCGACGCCGTACTGGCTGGACGCGATCACCCACGGGCGCCGGCTGAAGGGACTCGAGTTCCAGCCGGTGCACGCACCGGACCACGCCACCGTCGTCCCGGAGGATGCACAGTCGCTGGTCCTCACGGTCGAACAGAGCAACACGTCGCTGGTCTTCGGCGACACCGCACTGCTGAAGGTGTTCCGGCGGCTCGAGCCCGGGAGCAATCCCGGGGTCGAGATCGAGTCGGCGCTCACCGAGGCCGGTTCGGAACTGGTTCCGGAGGTGCTCGGCTCGGTGCGCGGCTCCTGGCCGCGTGCCGGCGGCGGCACCGACTCGGGCGACCTGGCCATGATGACGGTCTTCGAGAAGAACTCCACCGACGGCTGGTCGTATGCGACCACCTCGGTCCGTGATCTCTACGCCGAGGCCGACCTGCACGCGGGAGAGGTGGGTGGCGACTTCGCCGCCGAGTCCCAACGCCTCGGTGCCAGTACCGCCCAGGTGCACGCCGAGCTGGCCAAGGCCCTCGGCACAGATGTCTGGGAGCCTGAGCAGATGGCGCACAACGCCGCGGCGATGCGGCGCCGGCTGACCGTGGCCGTGGAGGCCGTGCCCGAGCTCGGCGAGTTCGCCGCGGGACTCGGCCGCGCCTTCGACGCGCTCGCGGCGTACGACGAACCGATACCGGTGCAGCGGATCCACGGCGACTTCCACCTCGGCCAGGTGTTGCGCACCCTCGACGGCTGGAAGCTGATCGATTTCGAGGGCGAACCGGCCAAGTCACTGGTCGAGCGGCGCGCGCTGGACACCTCGATCAAGGACATCGCCGGCATGCTGCGCTCCTTCGACTACGCGGCCCGCAGCCTGCTGGCCGACCACCAGGGCGACCCGCAGATCGCCTACCGGGCAGCCGAATGGGCGGAGCGCAACCGGGACGCGTTCTGCACCGGGTACGCCGAGGTGGCCGGCTCCGACCCGAGGGACCAGCGCATTCTGCTCAGCGCGTTCCTGGCCGACAAGGTCATCTACGAAACCTTGTACGAAGCGCGCAACCGACCCAGCTGGCTGCCCATCCCGCTCGCCGCCGCCGCCCAACTCAGCGCGGAATAGCCACTGCGGCCGCCCGTGGTCCACGCTGTCGACGGGTGCCCTCGACCAGTGGCGTCACACGCCCCACATCCGGCGGTACCCGTCCAGGGCGCGAATGTTGGCCCTCTCCGTGTCGGCCCCGATGTTCGGCAGCGTCAAGAACAGCATGACTGCCCAGATGATGAGCCAGATCGGAAGGACGAGGATCAACAGGATCGGCACCAAGAAGGCCACGCAGAGGAAGAAGGAGGAGATGACGTGGATGACCAGATAGGGCATCGCCTTCTGGCTGTCACCGAGATATAGGTGCCCGACACCGGGGATGAAGAACGTCAATACGGCGGCGACGCCACTGGACTTCGGCGCGGGTGGCGGAGGCAAAAAACGGCCGGACTGCGGCAGGAAGCCAGGCCCCGGCGGCAGGAAGCCGGGCCCGGGCGGCGGCACGGCACCGACCGCGGGGTACGCGGCATCAGTCCACCTGAAGCCATCCCACCAGGCCTGCCGACCGGTCGGGTCGACCCGGTACCACCCCGGAGGAGCCGTGCTCGGAGAATGCGCCGGGTCGGGGGGTACGGGTCCGCTCTCAGTCGTCACGCCGCCATTCTGCGGCGTCCGGGCCGTCTGTTCTGCAACTGTCCACGTCCGTGGGTATCCGTGGCCAGGGTCGCCACCTAAGAGCGCCGCGGGGCGACGGGAGACTAGTGTTCCGAACCCCAAATCCGCATTCGGGACACTTAGGGAAGCAACTCGAAAGTCTCCACGTGCAGTGGGCGGACGACGCTGAAGTGGCGTCGGTCCAGCGTCGCCACCTGTCCGATACCGAGTCGCTCCGCTGCTGCGATCACCGATGCGTCGACACTGCCCAGCGGTAGGCCACGGTAGACCGATGCAAGTTCAGCGATACGTAGCCAATCACGCGGAACCACTGGCTCGGCCGTGAGGTTTCCCTCCGCGAGATCGCCGAGGAACCGCACCTCGGCGGTTGTGCCGAGACGGCTCGCAAGCAGATACGTCACCTCGGTGATCACCAAGGTAGGCACCAACAACGGACCCGGGTGGGTCGCCAGCAACTCAAGACATTCGGAGTGATGACGGTCGTCGGCATCGACGTACGCATAGAGCGGACCGGCATCGACGATGAGCGCTATCGGCGCACCTCCGCGGCCAGAATTTCCTCGATTCGCTCCGACACATCACTGTGGCCGCTTCGACCTGCGCCTGCGGCCAGCAAGCGGCGCCGCCGCCCGGTCCGCCCCGCTCATAAGTCGGAGTCGGGTCCGTTCTGAGCGTGCGGACTGCCGGTTGGGGCGGGTTGTGTGCGCGTGGACGTCCGGGCGGTCGGCGGATGGGTGACGGACAGTGTGTACCGGTTCGGGCTTGGGGTACTGGACGTGCGGTGGATGAGGCTTTGATCGGGCAGGATGGGGTGTATGGATTCGAGCGAGCGCAATGCCACGCAGAGCACGCCGGTACGGCCGGAGAGCAAGCCGGTGCCCGTGGACGCTGGACAGCTCGAACGGCTGGTCAGCGGCACGCATCACGACCCGCACCAGATCCTCGGGCCACACCTCGGCGACGGGGCGGTGACGTTGCGCGTGCTGAGGCCGTTCGCCAGTACCGTGACCGCCAGCTACGAGGACCAGCGGGTCGAACTGCAGCACGAGTACGAAGGTGTCTGGGTCGGCGTACTGGCTGTCGACAAGGTGCCGGAGTACCGGCTCGAGGTGACGTACACGGACGGCCCGGCACTCGAGGTCGACGACC
>JAWWOY010000154.1:0-2736 GCA_033851195.1 Kribbellaceae bacterium
CGGCAGCAACTACGTGAACGCGTTCTGGGACGGCACGAAGATGACGTACGGCGATGGTGACGGCGTCGTCGCCGGGCCGCTGGTTTCGATCGACGTGGCCGCCCACGAGATGTCCCACGGCGTCACCGGCGCGACCGCCAACCTGACCTACTCCGGTGAGTCCGGCGGTCTGAACGAGGCAACCAGCGACATCTTCGGCACCATGGTGGAGTTCTACTCCAACAACGCCGCCGACCCGGGTGACTACTACATCGGCGAGAAGATCATGAAGGACCGCCCGGCCCTGCGGTACATGGACAAGCCGAGTAAGGACGGAAACTCGCCGGACTGCTACTACTCCGGCATCGGCAACCTGGACGTGCACTACTCATCCGGCGTGGCTAACCACTTCGTCTACCTGGCCTCCGAAGGCAGCGGCGCCAAGACCATCGGTGGTCTGCCGCACAACTCGCCGACCTGCAATGGTTCGACCGTCACCGGTATCGGGCACGACAAGGTCGGCAAGATCTGGTATCGCGCGCTGACCACCTACATGACGTCCGGCACCACATATGCCCAGGCCCGGACCGCGACGCTGAACGCGGCCAGGGACCTGTACGGCGCCGGCAGCGCGGAGCAGAATGCCGTAGCCGCCGCTTGGTCCGCAGTCAGCGTGAACTGACCGCCCTGAACTTCGCCGGTCCTGTCCCACTGGGGCGGACAGGACCGGCGAACGCACCCCGCTGGCGGCCGCCTCGCGAATGATCACCCGTGCGTTGACCCAGCACTCCAGGTATTCACGTGTTTACTCTTGGCCAGGACTTGTCCGGGTGTGAGAATCCGGCTCATGTCTGCCCAGCTCCGACCACGGCGCCGCCTCGCCGCCCTCGTGGTCACCTCCAGTCTCATCCTGTCCGGAGCCGCCGCGATCGTGGCCACTCCGGCAAACGCCGCGTCGTCCACTGTGGTCATCACCGAGGTGTACGGCGGCGGAGGCAACTCCGGCGCCCCCTACACGAACGACTTCATCGAACTGACGAACAACAGCAGTTCGCCGGTCGACCTGACCGGGTGGTCGATTCAGTACGCGTCCGCCTCCGGCACCTCCTGGACGAACAAGATCGCCCTGAGCGGCAGCATCGACCCCGGCGGCGTCTATCTGGCTCAGGGCGCATCCGGCGGCACCAACGGCCAGCCGCTGCCGGCTCCCGACGCCACCGGCAGCGCGAACCTGTCCGCCGCCTCCGGCAAGGTCGCCCTGGTCAGTTCGAGCACCAGCCTGACCTGTACGACGGGCTGCGCGACCGCCGCGGGTGTCGTCGACTTCGTCGGGTACGGCGCAGCCAACGACGCGGAGACGAGTCCCGCGCCGGGCACCTCGAACACCACCTCCGTCACCCGCAAGGACCCGACGAAGGACACCGACAACAACTCGACCGAGTTCGAGGCGGTCAACCCGTCACCGAAGACCCTGACCACAGCTCCCCCGCCGGTCGAGCCGGTGGACGCCCGGATCCACCAGATCCAAGGTGCGGCGCACCAGTCGCCGATGGTCGGTGTCCTGGTCGGCAACGTACCCGGCGTGGTCACCGCGAAGTCGACCAACGGCTTCTGGTTCCAGGACACCCAGCCCGATGACGACCCCGCCACCAGCGAGGGTCTGTTCGTCTTCACCGGCTCGGCGCCGACCGTTGCCGTCGGCGACAGCGTGACGGTCGAGGGCACCGTCGCCGAGTTCCGCCCCGGCGGCTCGGGCGGCACCACCAACCTCACCACCACCGAGCTGACCAAGCCGAAGGTGACCGTGACCGGCACGGCCGCCGTGCCGGCACCGACGATCGTCGGTCCGGGCGGCCGGGTGCCGCCTTCCACCGTGATCAACGACGACTCGACCGGTGACGTCGCGACCACCGGCACCTTCGACCCCGCCACCGACGGCATCGACTTCTGGGAGTCGCTGGAGGGCATGTGGCTCGGCATGAACCAGCCGAACGTGACCGGCCCGACCAGCTCGTTCGGTGAGCTCTCGGTCGCACCGGACGGCTTCGGCGTCCAGACCGCGCGCGGGGGCATCCTGCTGCAGAAGGACGACAGCAATCCCGAGCGGGTCCTGCTCGACGACGTGCTGGCACCGGTCCCCGCCGCCAAGACCGGGGACAAGCTCGCCGGCCTCGTCACCGGCGTACTGGACTACTCGTTCGGCAACTTCAAGTATCTGGTCACGCAGACGCCGACCGTTGTCGACGGGAACCTCCAGCGTGAGCAGACAACTTCCTCCTCTCTCCTGCAGGTCTCCGTTGCCACGTTCAACCTGGAGAACCTGGACCCGGGTGACGGCGAGGCCAAGTTCGACGGTCTGGCACAGGCTGTGGTCAAGAACCTCGCCTCACCAGACATCCTCGGCTTGGAAGAAGTCCAGGACAACGACGGCGCGACGAACTCAGGTACCACTGCCGCTGACCTGACACTGAACATGTTCGCCGCCGCGATCAAGAAGGCCGGCGGCCCGACCTACGCCTGGCGCCAGATCGACCCGGTGAACAACGCCGAGGGCGGCGAGCCGGGCGGCAACATCCGGAACGCGTTCATGTTCCGCACCGATCGGCCGGTGAAGTTCGTCGACCGTCCCGGCGGCGGTTCGACCACCGCCACCAACGTCGTGCTGGACAAGCGCGGCAAGGTCCAGCTCAGCGCGTCGCCCGGTCGCGTCGACCCGGCCAACCCGGCCTGGGCGTCCACCCGCGTCCCGCTGGCCGG
>JAWWOY010000185.1:0-9556 GCA_033851195.1 Kribbellaceae bacterium
AGCGATGGAGCGCGACGATCAGCGCCGGCGACGCGTTCGTGTTCGTCGTTCCGGAGTACAACCGCGGCTACAACGCCGCGACGAAGAACGCCCTGGACTACCTCTGCAAGGAATGGCGGCGCAAACCTGTGGGGTTCGTCGGCTACGGCGGTGCGGCAGCCGGCGCACGCTCGATCCAGGGCCTGGTCCCGGTGGTCGCGTCCTTGGGCATGGTTGCGATGGCACGTTCGGTGAACGTGCCCACCATCAATCGGATGATCACCGCGGATGGTGACTTCACCCCGAACCCGCGGCTGGACCAGAGCGCCGGCGAGTTGCTCGACGAACTGTCGGGGTGGGCGGTCGACCTGGCCGTGGCACGGCCTGCCGGATGACGGTACGGCCCACGACCGCGGTGACCGTCGTGTACGTCGCCGCGATCTTCCTCAGCACCATGGACACGACGATCGTCAACGTGGCGCTGCCCTCCATCGGTAAGGCTTTCTCGATCCCGTCCACGTCGGCCGACTCGATCACGATCTCGTACCTGGTCAGCCTGGCGATCTTCATCCCCGCCTCCGGCTGGCTCGGCGATCGCTTCGGTGGCAAGCCAGTCCTGCTGACCGCGATCGTCGTCTTCACCGCGTCCTCGGCGCTCTGCGGCACCGCCTCGAGCCTCGGTGAACTCGTTGCCTACCGCATCCTGCAGGGCCTCGGAGGCGGAATGCTCGCCCCGGTCGGCATGGCGATGGTGCTGCGGAGCTTCGCACCCGCCGAGCGGGTCCGCGCGCTCTCGATGATCACCATCGCCACCGCCATCGCCCCGACGATCGGCCCCACCTTCGGCGGCCTCCTGGTCACGAACCTGTCGTGGCGGTGGGTGTTCCTCGTGAACCTGCCGGTGGGAATCTGCGCGTTCTTCTTCGGGCTGCTGTTCGTCCGGGACGGCGACGAACGACGAGCCGACCGCTTCGACGTCGCCGGGTTCGTCCTGTCGGCAGCCGGCCTGGCACTCCTCATGCTCGGAATCTCCGAGGGCCCAGACCTTGGGTGGGGCTCGGTGCAGGTACTGGTCAGCATCGCGGTCGGCGCTGTTCTGCTCGGTGCCATGGTGCTCGTCGAACTCCGTCGACGCGCCCCGATGATCGACGTACGACTGTTCCGAGACGGCTTGTTCCGGTCCAGTACGGCGGTGATGACCAGCGTTTCGGTCGCCTTCCTCGGCACGCTCTACACGGTGTCGTTGTTTCTCCAGGACGGGCGTGGTCTCAGCCCGTTCCTGACGGGGTTGAGCCTCCTGCCCGAGGCCGTCGGCGTCATGCTCGGTTCGCAGCTCGCCAGCCGGTTGCTGTATCCACGCCTCGGGCCTCGCTTCGTCATGTCTGTGGGCGTCGCCGGTACGAGCCTGCTCATCGTGCTGGTCGGGTTGACCGGACCTCACACGAGTCTCTGGCTGGTTTGGCTCCTGCTGCACTGCATGGGCATCTGCGTGGGCCTCGTCTTCGTGTCGACCCAGGCTGCCGCGTTCGCAACGATCCCGCAGGCATCGTCCGGCCGCGCATCGACCATCTTCAACGTAGGTCGGCGTCTCGGCGGCGCCCTCGGTGTGGCCGCCGCGACGACCACCATGGTGCTGGTCGGAGGCGCGTCGTCCGCAGCAGGTAGTGCCGAGACGAGCCGGTACCGCGTCGCATTCCTCGTGGTCGCTACGCTGAATCTCCCCGCTCTCTGGCCGTCGTTGGCGGTGCGCACCGCGGATGCGGCGCCGACGATCCCCGCTGCCGCCACGAGAACCCCGAAACCGGCCATGGAGCAGGGCTGATCGTTGCGCCCGGAACGGTACGACGCTGAGGTCCTTCGCGCGTCCGGGTGTGGCCCGCCGGAGCGGCGCCACCCGAACACCCCGGGGTGGCGCAGGCCGATCGACAGCAATGACAAGAGAAACGAGTGGCGCCGCAGCCGCGGCGCCACTCGTTGCTGCGTTGAGCAGCCGGGGGAAGTGTCGTCAGCCGACGTCAGGGAACAGGTCGACACCCTCGACGCCGGCGACGGCTACGGCCTCGTCGTTGTCGGGTCGATCGCCGCTGACCCCGATCGAGCCGAGCAGGTTCCCTTCCTTGTCGCGGATCAGCGCGCCGCCGCGCGACGATGCGATCCGGCCCTCGGAGATGGAGGCGAGGGCGGCGAAGAAGGCCGGGTCGCGGGTCGCGTGCCGCGCGCCGGCAGCGCCGCCCGAGCCGGTGCCCAGGCAGCCCCAGGCCTTAGCGTGCGCGATCTGCGGACGCAGGATCCCCGCACCGTCCTCGCGCTTGACCACGACGGGGTGACCGCCCGGGTCGAGCACGGTGACGGACAGCGGGCGCAGCTCCAGCTCGCGCGCCTTGCTCAGCGCGGCGTCCACGATGTCGGAGGCCTGGCTCAATGACAGTGTCACTTAAACTCCATTCCTGATGCGAATCGGGCTGTGGGTCGGCACGAGCGTCGTCACACCCGGTCGCGGCGCCGCTCGAACTCGATCGCGCCGTCGCTTGTGACGGTGTCGAACTGGTCCGACGGTACGGCCGGCACCTGAACCGGTGGCAGACCGACGTTGTAGATCACGGTCTCCTCGGTGGCGCTGAGGTGGAGCTTCTCGCCAGGTTCGACCTGGAGCGCGGCCAGCTTGCCGATCTCCGTACCCTCGACGGTCGCCTTGCCGGACAGCAGCACCATGAGCTGCCGGCCGGTATCGGTCACCGAGATCCACTCCGCGCCCGCGTCGATCTTGAGGAATTCGATCCAGAACAGGCGCTCGGTGAACGCGCCGAGGACCTTGCGCTCGACACCCTCGGCGGCCGGCACCGGCAGCCAGTTGAAGTGCGTCGGATTCATGATCAAGACGCTCTGGTAGCGGGGCCGCGGGAACTTGATTTCCCGGCGCTCGCCCCGCGGGGCGACCCCGTCCCGCTGCGCGTCCGGTCCGCGCCCGCGCGAGGCACCCATCCCCAGGCCTGCCGCGCCGCCGAACTGCAACACCAACTGCAGCTGCTTCGGATCCTCGAGCGGGTCGTTCTGCGGGCCGTAGGTCTGGCCCTCGGGGAAGTAGCCGACCTCGCCCTCGTGCAGGATGCCCTGCTCGCCGAGGTTCATGTCGCCCACCAGCGGCAGGCGGATCTGCTCGAACGTGTGGCGGTGCCGCGGCATCGAGAAGTCTGCCTCCTGACGCCCCAGGATGTAGCGGAAGTTCTCGAGCTTCTCGGGCTCACCACCCATCAGCAGGTAGTTGAAGGACACCGTGCCCCTCGGGTGGTCCATTTTGAACCCGTTCTCGTCGAATGGCGCGATTTTCATCGGTCCTCCGTGTGGTCTTCGGCTGTGTCTTGCCGGTCCGGAATGAGTGAGCCCCGCGGCGCGGACAGCGTGCCGCTGATGGAGATGGCCGCACGATCTGGGCTACTTACGATCCAACCTACCTGATAGGTTGTTGTCAAGGTAGGTAGCGCAGTTTTCGGTTATGGGGAGTGCGGGAAGGGGTCGCACGCAGAGCGCAGCGCTACCTATCAAGTAGGCTTACATCACTAAGTGTGCCCGGGTTCCGTCTTCACGCTCGATCCTGAGGTCGGAACGGCCCCGGCGCGGGGACTCGGAGGACAGACGACCATGCTGACGCCGCAACCGTCCATCAAGCTGTACCGCGGTCGGGTGGCCGACCAGATCGTGGACGACCTGCGCAGCCAGATCCTCAGCGGCAAGCTGGAAGACGGCAGCCGGTTACCGTCGGAACGTGAGCTGGCGGCCAACTATGACGTGAGCGTGCCGACGATTCGCGAGGCGGTACGAGTGTTGACTGCCATGGGGCTGCTCAACACCAGGAACGGCAGCCGGACCACTGTGACTGCCGATGGGCACTCCCTGCTCGTGATGTCGATCGCCGCGGTCGTCCAGTTCGGCAACATGGGCGCCGGCGACGTCGTGGGCGTGCTGGGAGCGCTCAACGCCTACGCGGTCGAGCAGGCCGTCGAACGGGCGTCCGACGACGAGATCGCCGAACTGCGGAAGGCCGCCGAGGAAGCGGCGGAACGCCCGGACGTCGGATCGTCCGCGGAGGCGCTCAAACGGTTCTTCGTGACCCTGTCCGCGATTTCGCACAACCCGCTGCTCGCCGCGCTCAGCCGGGTGATCACGGAGTTCCAGATCGGTCTGGCCGTCGAGTTGTCCGGTGGCAGCACGCAGGGCTGGTTGCGGGTAGCGGGCTCGCTGCACCCGATGCGGCTGGACCTCGTCGAGGCCGTCGAGCAGCGGGATGCAGCCCGCGCCGTCCAGCTCGTCCACGACTACCACTCCAAGGTCATCGCCCGGACGAAGTCGTCGCCCCGCGCCAAGGAGATGCGCGAGACCGACCCTGGACTGGCCGACTTCCTTTCCACCTGGTTGAGGTCGAACGTGCGTCTCGGCCAGCAGCCAGGTGGTTCCTGAGCCACAAGCCTCGCGCAGGACCAGCTCAACGTCATCCCCCTTCAACGCGGCTGTACGGTGGGTCGCGGTCGACCGCTGGATGTCGAAGCAACCTCGTGCGAGGAGGAGAAAGTGTCGAAGCCGCTCAAGATCGCCGTCCTGGGGTTCTGGCATGTTCATGCGAAGGACTACGCGAGGCAGACTCAGCAGCATCCCGGCACAGAGCTCGTCGCGGTCTGGGACGACGACCTGGCGCTGGGGCAGGCCGGTGCTGACGAGTTCGGTGTTCCGTTCGCTGAGGATCTCGAGGCCCTGCTGGGCACCGGCGACGTCGACGGCGTCATCATCACCACGCCCACGAGCGCACATCGCGGCATCATGGTCAGGGCGGCGAACGCGGGCAAGCACATCTTCACGGAGAAGCTGCTCGCGCCGACAGTGACGGAGGCGGACGAGATCATCGCCGCGGCCGCCGACAACGGCGTGAAGCTGGTCGTCTCCCTGCCCCGGCTTGCGCATGGCTACACGCAAGCGATCCTTGACGTGATCGGCAGCGGCCGGCTCGGACAACTCACCTACGGCCGGATCCGGCTCTCCCACGACGGCGCGGTTCCACGAGGTGGAGCCGAGGGCTGGCTGCCCCAACGCTTCTTCGACGAGAAGACCGCCATCGGCGGAGCCCTCACCGACCTTGGCTGCCATCCGGTCTACTTGCTGCAGCTGTTCCTCGGCGCCGATCCCGAGACCGTCAGCGCAACCTATCGCTCCGTGGCCGGTCGCGGCCTCGAGGACAACGCCGTCGTCACGGTTGGCTATCGCGACCAGAAGATCGGCGTGGTCGAGGCAGGTTTCGCCAGCCGGAACCCTTTTACGATCGAGATCTTCGGCACCGAAGGCAGCCTGACCTACACCGAGACCGGCAACGTTCTGCGTGTCTCGGGTCCGGCGTTCGGCGGCGACGAGCGGCAGCTGCCGGTTCCTGACCACGGCAAGGAACCGTTCGCTCAGTGGGTCGACCACATCAACCACGACACCAGGGCGGACGACAACCTGACCCGAGCGGTGGAGCTGACCCGGATGGTCGTAGCCGCCAACCAGGCTGCGGAACAGGGCCGCACCATCTCCTACGCGGGGTCGGAGACGCACCTTCCGACGCTTTGACCTTCCTCCCACCGATCATTCGAGGAGAAGACTTCTATGCCAGAGATCAAGGTCGGGCTCATCGGGGGTGGCGGCATCGCGTCCGCCCATATCCGTGGCTATCGCCGGCACGCCGAAAGGATCGGCATCACCGCTGTGGCCGACGCCGTGGAGCAGACGGCTGTCGCGCGTGGCGGTGAGCTGGGCGCCGCGCCGTACACCGACTATCGTCGGATGCTCGAGGCCGAGGACCTCGACGCGGTCGACATCTGCCTGCCTCACCACCTGCACAGGGACGCGATCGTGGCTGCCGCCCAGGCCGGCAAGCACATCTTGTGCGAGAAGCCGCTTTGCCTCACCGTGGGCGAAGCCGTGGACGTCCGGGCGGCGGTCCGCGCCAACGGCGTGACGCTCATGTGCGCGCACAACCAGCTGTTTCTGCCGGCGGTGGCCAAGGCGAAGGAGCTTCTCGATGCCGGGACCATCGGATCCGTCTACGAGGTGCGAACGACTGACAGTTTCTACAACGACTTCGACCCAAGCACCATGGGCTGGCGCGCGAGCAGAACGACAAGTGGCGGTGGCGAGCTGATCGACACCGGGTACCACCCGACGTATCTGATGCTGCACCTGGCCGGCGGCTCCCCGGTCGAGGCCACTGCGATGCTGTCCACCCATCGGCTGAAGTTCATGGAAGGCGAGGATTCCGCGCAGGTACTGATCAGGTTCGACAACGGCGTCGTAGGACAGTTGGTCACGAGCTGGGCCTATCAGCCGGCCGCCGCCACCGAGCGCTTCTCCGTCGTCGGGGAGCTGGGGTCCCTGCACAGCGACGGCAACTCCCTGACCTCCCAGCTTCGGTCCGGACAGACCCACACCGTGAACCTGGAACCAGCGGACACCTTCGTTGCCGAGATCGGTCACTTCGCCGATTCGTTGCTCAACAAGACTCGTCCGCTTCATACCGAAGAGGAGGGCATCGCCGTGCTCGGGATCCTCCTGGCCGCCTATGAAGGCGCGCGGACGAAGACGATCGCTCCTGTTCTGCAGACGTAGCCCTCGCGCGCAGTTCGTGGTCGCCCGCGCGACGTCGTACGGGGATCGAAGTGTGCTACCACTGGCGGATGGAAGAGGTCGAGCAGACACCCGACCCGGGCAAGGAACGCGTCTCCCACGACCTGCTCGGGTCGGTGCCGGGGTCGAAAGCCACGGGTGAATCCGAGAGCTTGACGACGGTGCTGGACGCTTTCGGTGTCAACATCGTGATCGCGGTGGCGAAGTCGGTCGCGGCCGTCAAAACCGGGTCCGCCTCGATATTGGCCGAGGCGGCACACTCGTGGGCGGACGCCGGCAACGAGATCTTCCTGCTGATCGCCAACCGGCGGGCCGGTCGCGCACCGGATGAACTGCATCCGCTCGGTCACGGACGCGAGGCCTACGTGTGGTCCCTGTTCGCCGCACTCGGGCTGTTCGTGGCCGGTGCGGCGGTGTCGATCACCCACGGCATCCAGGAGCTCGTCACCCCCGAGCCGGCCGGCGAGTTCGTGGTCGGGTACGTCGTACTCGCCGTCTCCTTCGTCCTCGAGGGGATCTCCTTCCGGCAGTCGGCCCGCCAGGCCCGCTCGGAGGCGCGGAATCTGCAACGAGACCTGATCGAACACGTTCTCGCCACCTCCGACCCCACCCTCCGAGCGGTGTTCGCGGAGGACGCCGCCGCATTGGCCGGTCTGCTCATCGCCGCCGCCGGCCTGTTCTCCCACCAGCTCACCGGTTCCTCGGTCCCGGACGCCGTCGGATCGATTCTGGTCGGAGTGCTGCTCGCCTTCGTCGCGCTGCTCCTGATCAACCGCAACCGGCGATTCCTGGTCGGACAGGAGGCAGATCCTCGCGTCCGCGCGGCCGCGCTCCAGGCCCTGCTGGACGCCCCGGAGGTCGCTCGGGTCACCTATCTGCGGCTGGAGATCGTCGGCCCGCGAATGATCTCGGTCATCGGTGATGTCGATCTCACCGGAGACGACACCGAGTCACACGTCGCCGTCCGGCTCCGAGCCCTCGAGGCGAAGATCAGTGCGTCGCCCGCGGTAGCAGGCGCAGTACTGAGCCTCTCCGCCCCTGACGAACCAGCACTGTCAGTCTGAGTCGCCGGCGCGACGGAGGACGCCGGCGAAGGTTGAACGGTCCCTGCCCGGCGCGGCATCCCCCGCCGTTTGCCTTAACCCGCCGTACGGAAGTAGTGCCCCTCGGCCAGGTCTTCAAGCAGTCCCGGGTGCGTCGGCCGCCAGTCCACGAGTTCGCGAGTCCTCGCCGCCGACGTCGGGTTGTCGATAGCAACGAACGGCGCCAGGAAGCCGATGTACTCGGCCGCCTGCTCCGCCTCGACCGAGCGAACAGGTACGTCGAGCCCGCGTCCGATCGCTTCGGCGATGCGGCGGAACTCGATCCCTTCGTCGCCGACGGCGTGCAGGCGCGTGCCCGCCGGCGCGGACTCGAGCGCGAGCCGGTACAGCCGCGCGGCGTCGAGGGTGTGGACGGCCGGCCAGCGGTTCGATCCGTCCCCGACATACGTCGATACCCCGTGCTGGCGGGCGAAGGCGATGAGCGACGGCGCGAAGCCGTGGTGGTCGAGCGTGCTGTGGGTGATCGGTGGCAGCCGCACAACTGACGACCGGATGCCCTTGTCCGCCAGGCCGACGACGAAGTTCTCCGCGTCGATGCGGTAGCCGCTGGGCATGGAGTCATCCTCTGTCCCGGTGCGGGCCAGCGAGGCGTAGGCGAGCAGTGCCGTCCCCGACGTACCGACGAGCGGGTTGTCCGTGCCGGCGAGGGCGTCGGCGATCGCCCGCACTGCGGCCAGGTCGGTTTCCGCTGCGCCGGACCGGTCGCCGGCCTGCATGGCGTCGTGCCGGAACGCGAGGTGGACGACGCCGTCGGCGGCTCGAGCCGCGGCGTGCAGGCCGTCGAGGTCATCGAGGTCGCCGCGTACGACGTCGGCGCCCCAGCCGGTGAGGCGGGCGGCGGCCGCGTCGGAGCGGGCCAGGCCGACCACCGAGTGGCCGTGCTGGAGGAGTTCCGGGACGAGGGCGGAGCCGACGTGGCCGGAGGCCCCGGTGATGAAAACGCGCATGAGGTTGTTCCCTTCGTGATGTCATTGAGTGACATCGCTGATGCTACACCTTTGATGTCACTCGATGACATCGCTAGGATCGTGCGTCATGGGGCGCTGGGAACCGGACGCGGCGGGACGGCTGCGAGAGGCGGCGATGGCGCTGTACGCCGAGCAGGGCTTCGATGGCACGACCGTCGCCGAGATCGCAGACCGTGCCGGCGTGACCGCACGGACGTTCTTCCGCCACTTCGCGGACAAGCGTGAGGTACTCTTCGCCGGCTCCGAAGAACTCGAACGGCGCATGGTCGACGCGCTGGCCGCAGCATCGCCTTCGGCGGGACCGATGGACGCCGTCGCTGTCGGCCTGCTCTCGGCGGCTGAGCTGTTCGCCGACCGCCGCGACTACTCCCGGCGCCGCCAAGCCGTCATCGTGGCGACGCCCGAACTCCGTGAGCGCGAGTTCAGCAAGATGGCGTCGCTGGTCGCGGCGTTCACCGACGCGTTGCGGAAGCGAGGCGTCGAGCCGGCCGTCGCGTCGCTCGCGGCGGAGACGGGTGTGGCGGTCTTCCGGGTGGCGTTCGAGCGCTGGATCGCCGGGCCGGACAATGCGGACCTGGCCGATGTCATGCGGGGCACTCTCGCCGATCTCTCCGGACTCACCACCTGATACACCTCCGCGTCGAGCGGCCACGATGCCGAGCCGGACCGGGGAGGCCAGTGCCTTCAGCAGGTTACTGGCAGCCTCCAGGACGCGCATCGGCTCGTCCGCGGGTTGCTCGGGCTCCGCTCGCCTGGTCGCAGTCGTCCCCGCTGCACGGTGTCCAGCGGGGCTACTTACTGGTAATACTGGTGGGTAGTACGTGCCACCCAGCCAGGAGGTATGCGGCGTGACCACGG
>JAWWOY010000213.1:0-12069 GCA_033851195.1 Kribbellaceae bacterium
TCACCGGCGTGCAGCCGGCGATCCGCCGCTTCAGCGCGACCGCGAGTGCCTTGTGCCGGATCTCGGGGCGGGCCTATTCGCGGGCGACCCGCAGCGACTCGTGCACGCCGTACCCGTGCTCGACTGCCAGCGTTCGCGCCCGCTTCGTCAACCCCGGCTCGCGGACCCACTGCGCCACGCCGTACACCGGCGCGGTCGCGGCGAGCTTGCCCGCGGCGCGCAGTGCGTCGCGGCGCCGGGCGTTGGACTCCATCAGCCAGGAGCAGTACGCGAACGCGCTCAGGCCGGTGAACCCGATCGCGGGGAGCCAGTCTCCCCAGTGGCCGGCCAGGTTGATCCCGGCCGCGACAACCGCGGCCATAAGCGACAGGGCGAATCGGCGCTGCCCGGCGGCAGTCGCTTCGATGTCAAGTGGGATGGATACCTTCACTGAACAAGTCAACCCCGGCGCGCTGAGCTACTCAGTTCCGGCGATCTCGCTTCGCCGCTCGATGGCGATCACATCGCGCCAGCTGCCGGCGAGTGGTCCGTATGTCATCTTCCCGCCCCGCTGCCGGGTGCCGACAGTTCTGAAGCCGAGCGACTGGTGCAGGGCGAGGCTGGCTTCGTTCTCGGGAAAGATGCCCGATTGGATGGTCCAGATTCCGGCCTGTCCGGTGCTGTCGATGAGCGCTTGCAGGAGCCGGCGGCCGACACCGCGACCTTGGGCGGCCGGCGTGACGTAGATGGAGTGCTCGACGACCCCGGCGTATACGGCCCGCGTGGAGATCGGACTGACGGCTGCCCAGCCGAGGATGCCGCTAGTGGCGTGGATTGCGATCAGGCGGTGGTTGTTGAGCCTGGTGGCGTCGAACTCGTCCCAGGTCGGCGGTTGGGCCTCGAATGTCGCGTGGCCAGTGGCGATGCCTTCGGCGTAGATGGAGTGGACGGCGGGCCAGTCCTCCTCGGTGAGCGGGACGACGACAACGTCTGACTCTGGGAGGTTGCTCATGTCAGTCAGCGTGCCGCACACCCGAGATTCCGTCAGCGCATGTTGGCCGAGAGTCGACTGGTGAGCGCGATGCTGGGTTCGCATTGACGCGGGCGCCGGTTGGCACTGAAGGATCAGAGGCGGAAGTTGATGCTGTCGCAAGGCTCGCCGCAGCGAGTAGTGCCGCGAGGGACCAGTGGTCAGCAGCAGTTCTGCAAATAGGTCTGCAGGTCTGCCAGAGCCGCAGCGCTTCCTTGCTTGTCGGCTCGGTAGAGGACGGCCTTGCCATCGCGTCGTGAGGTGACTACACCTCCACGGCGCAGGAGGTCTAGCTGCTGGGAGGCTGCGGACTGGCTGACGCTGGCGTGCTCGGCGACTTCGTTGACCGACAGTTCGGCGCCGCGTGAGAACAACAGCATGATCCGCTGCCGCGTGGGACTGGCCAGCGCTTTCAGGAAGTCGTGAGTCGCTGTCGCCAGTTCGACCGGTTCGGTCGACCCGCACGTCGCGGTCGGCGCGTCGGTCTCCTCGACCTTCGTGCGTGCAGCCACCCTCAGCTCCTTTCCTAGGTTCAGAGCCTAGCTCATATCATCGTTCCATCATATTAAAATATGATGATACGTTGCCGGGTATGTCTTTCACATCTGAACCTGTGGTGATCGTCGGCGCCGGGCAGTCTGGGTTGGCGGCGGCGAAGGCGGTCCTGGATGCCGGGCTGAGGCCGCTGGTGCTGGAGGCTGGTGACCGAGCAGTGGGGTCGTGGCCGTCGTACCACGATTCGTTGGCGTTGTTCTCGCCTGCTCGCTACAGCGGTTTTCCTGGTGCGCCGTTTCCTGGCTCGGCTGATCGGTACCCGACGCGGGACGAGGTCGTGGCCTACCTCGAGCGGTACGCCGGCACTCTGGGCGCGGAGATCCGCGCCGGTACGAAGGTCGAAACGGTGAAGGCCGCTGGGAGGCGTTTCGTGGTCCGCACCGGGCAAGGCGAGTCGGTTGAAGCGGCGGCGGTGGTCGCGGCGGCGGGGTCCTTCTCCAACCCGTACGTGCCTGCGGTTCCTGGCGTCGACGGCTTCGCCGGTGAGGTGCTGCATGTCGCCGGCTACCGCGACCCGAAGGCTTATGCCGGGAAGCGGGTGCTGGTGGTGGGCGCGGGCAACTCCGCGGTGCAGGTGGCCTATGAGCTGGCAGAAGTGGCGACCGTGACGATGGCGGTGCGTGCGCCGGTGCAGTTCCTGCCGCAGGTCCGCGGCGGCAGGGACCTGCACTTCTGGCTGAAAGTGCTGGGGTTGGACCTGTTGCCGCCGTCGGTGCTGGCGCGACTGTTCAAGGGCACGCTCGTGCTCGACACCGGGATCTACGCGGACGCTTTGGCGTCGGGCCGGTTCGACCAGCAACCGATGTTCACGGCCTTCGACAGCGAGGGTGTCGTGTGGGCAGACGGGCAGCACGAGCAGGTCGACGTTGTGCTGTTCGCCACCGGCTACCGCCCGAACCTGTCGTATCTGCGCGACTTGGGCGCGTTGGATGCGGCAGGGATGCCGCTGCACCGCAAGGGTGTGTCCTCGACTCATGCCGGGCTGGGCTATCTCGGAGTGGAGTTTCAGCGGTCGTTCTCGTCGAACACGCTGCGGGGTGTGCATCGCGACGCGAGGTTCGTCGTCAAGGCGCTAACCAGGCAGATCCGCCGCGCTTGAAGCGACCGGTTGACCGATCGGGTCCGGAGCCTGGAGCCGTCGTGTCAGCGCGAGGAAGATACCGGCGGTGACGCAGGCCCCGGCGACGGCCAGGATCAGTGGCCGGTAGCCGATGGTCTCGGCCAGGATGGCGCCGCCGAGCGGGGCGCAAGCTTTCGCGATGAGGACTGGTGAGGCGAGAGTTCCGGCGATGGTGGCGTAGCCGGTGGAGCCGTAACGGTCCAGCAGGATCGCGGGGGTCGCGATCGAGGCGACACCGAACCCGAGCCCGAACAGGACCAGGCAGACGATCGCGCCTGCAAGGTGGCGACCGGCGAAGGGCAGCAGCGAGATCGCGGCGCCTTGAATGACGAGGATTCCTGCAGCGATGGTGGCCATAGGCAACCATCGCAGCGACAAGGTGGTGACCACCCGTCCTGTCACCGACAGCAGGCCGAGCAGTCCGGCCAGGGTCGCGGCCAGTGCCGGCGGGTGCCCGAGTGTCGTGAGGTAGAGCACGAGATGGATGGCGATGACGGCCAGTGCTGCGCTGTGCAGCACGAAAGCCGCAGCGAGCAGCCAGAAGCCGGGATCGCGCAAGACCCGTCGCGGCGAGGCTGCCTGATAGCTGCGCGCGGCCGGGTGGTGGCGGGGTGCGGTCTTGCGGACCGCGGTGGCGTGTAGTGGCACGGTGATCACGGCGAGGACGCCGGCCAGGATCAGCAAGGTGTGACGCCAGCCGCGGTCGTCGACCAGGTGGCCGGTGAGCGGGATGAAGATTGAACTGGCGAACCCGGCGACCAGAGTGATTCCCAGCAGTGCTTTGGTTCGGCTAGCCGGGGTGGTGACGGCGATAACGACCGCGAAGGCCGGCTCGTACAAGACCATGGCCGAGGCCGCGCCGATCAGCACGAACGCCCCGTACAGCTGGACGGCGGTGTGGACGTGTGACCAGGCGAGGATTCCGGCAACGCCGACCAGCGATCCGGTGGTCATCAGGCCATGTCCGCCGCGCGCGTCGAGCCACCGCCCGACCGGCACCGACATCAGCCCAGAGACCAGAACCGCTGTGGTCAGCGCGCCGGCCGCGGTGGCGGTGGGGATCGCGAGGTCGCGGCTCATCGGGCCGAGCAGTGCGCTGAACGCGTAGTACAAGACGCCGTAGCCGATGGTCTGGGTGATGGCCAGCGAAGCGACCAGGCGGCGCGGTACGCCGGTCGTGGCGGGATCCATCAGCTGCAGCAGCCCGACTCGGAGGTGGTGGGCTTGTCGTCGATCACGGTGAGCAGGCCACCGGTGATGCCGGTCGCGAGACCACGCCCGGCCGGCACAGAGATATCGACCGCCTGTGGCGCGGGGCCGCAGCAGCCACCGACAGCTTCGTCACTGGACGTGGGTGTGTCGGTGAGGTTGGTGGAGCAGACGCCGGTCTCGGGCAGGTCGAGCTGTACGTCGCGCGCGGCGTCCCAGTCACCGGCCAGGCCTGCGACCACCGAGCGGGCCTGTTCGAAGCCAGTGGCCAGCAGGAACGTCGGCGCCCGGCCGTAGGACTTCGCACCGACGGCGTAGTAGCCCGGTTCGGGGTGGGCGAGTTCGTCGACGCCGTGCGGGGGCACGGTGCCGCAGGAGTGCCGGTTCGGGTCGATCAACGGCGCCAACGCTCGCGTGGATCCGAGGATCGGGTCGAGGTCGAGGCGCAGTTCGCCGACGATGTCGTGGTCGGGGCGGAAACCGGTGGAGTTCACGACCGTGTCCGCGACAACGCGCCGCTCACCGGCGACCAGTTCGACGCGACCGCCGCCGGTCTGGTCGACGGCCTCGATCCGGAAGCTGCTGACCAGCTCAATCCGGCCTGTCTGTACGAGGTTCTGCAACCGTGATCCGAGGGCGCCGCGGGCGGGGAGTTCGTCGGCGTCGCCGCCTCCGTAGGTACGGGCCTGGTCCGCGCCGCGCACCACCCACACGACCTCGGTACCCGGAACCTGCTCTGCGAGCTCACCGAGATCCAGCAGCGTGGTCGCGGCCGAATGCCCAGCGCCGACGACCGCGGAACGGCGTCCCGCGAACTGGTCACGGTCGCGGCCCAGGACGTCAGGCAGCGCCCGGGAGACGTGGGCCGCTGCGGCGGTCTCGCCGCGTGCTGGGATGCCGGATCCGCCGAGCACGTTGGGGCGCCGCCAGGTACCGGCAGCGTCGATCACGGCCGAGGCGAGCAGCTCGGACCCGTCGGCCAGGCGGACCAGGAACGGTGCGTCTTCTCGGCCGGCGGTGCGGATCCGGTCGAACCCGACCCGAGTGACCGCTTCCACCGGGGAGTCGTAGCGGATCTTGTCGCTCAGCTGGGGCGTCTTGGCCAGCGGCGCGAGGTAGGAATCGATCAGGTCGCCGCCGGTCGGCAGGAGGCCGGGGTCGGGTTCGGTCCAGCCGCCGGCCTGCTCCAGCAGGCGGCGCGCGGCACTGTCGATGTCATAGCGCCACGGGCTGAACAGCTTCACATGCCGCCATTCGTCGATCGCCGCGGCGACGCTCGAGCCGGACTCGAGGACCACGAAGTCGAGGCCGTGTTCGGTCAGGTGCGCGGCGGCGGCCAGGCCGATCGGGCCTGCGCCGATGACCACGACCGGCAGGTCGGAAGCAGTGACGCTCATGGTGTTTCTCCAAGCTGTGCAGAGTAGTTGATGAGATGGTCCACAGTCGCCGTGACCAGATTCGTCGCGGCGAGCAGCGTGCGGGCTTCGACCCGGTCGGGGGTCTCGGCGGGTGTTTGGTAGCCGGGCATGCCCATGCCGATCCCGATCGCGGGCAGGCCGGCTGCGGCGTAGCGGCGGTTGTCCGAAGCCATCGAGCCGGCGCGCAGCGGTACGCCGGTGAGCCGACCGGCCTGGTCGACCGCGGCCAGCAGCGGCTCGGCGGGACCGCCAGCCTCGACCGCTGCCGCCGCACCGAGCTGGGCGGCGCCGTCGACATTGATCACGAAGGTGCCGGCAGCGACTTGGGGTGCATGATGCGCGGAGCCGCGCGCGCCGACTTCTTCACCGTCGAGCAACGCGACCGCCAGCCCAACCCCTGTAGGCAGGCGCGCAGAAAGCAGCCGGGCAGCTTCGAGGACGACCGCGACGCCGGAGGCGTTGTCGGCGGCAGCGGGATGCCGCAGCTGCGGGTCGTCGCCGACACCGTCGAAGTGCGCGGTCAGCAGCACCGAGACGTGACCCGGCAACGGTTCGGCGAACACCCCGTACACGTTGGTGCCGGTCGCGGTGATGGTCCGCATCGGCACCGATGCCGTCACCATCTCGCCTGCCGTGTTGCCCAGCTCGGCGTGCAGATCGGTGCGCACCGACACGATGGCGACTTTGCCCATCGCGGGCCCGGCGATCATCTTCGGCATCCAGCCCGCCTCGTCAACGCCTCTGGGGACCACCAGCCCGGCAGCCTGTTCGGCCTCGGCCCGGGCGATGGTCTCCGCATCGGCTGCGCCGACGGCGATCCAGCCGTCCCGCCACGAATCGGCGTCGGCAAACATCAGCGGACCTGATCTCGGCGCTAGTACCTCAGCAGAGCTGAGCTGCTCGGTGAAGTCGCGGCGATGGACGAACTGCCGCTGCCCGACGGAAAGTACCGGTGTTGCCTGCAGTTCCTTCACGCCACCCGACTCGAACGTATCGAGGGTGACTGCGGCGCCCAGGTCGCGCAGTTGGGCGGCCAGCCAGACAGCGGCCGCCTTTCCGCCCGGCGTACCGATCCGGCGCCCCAGACACTGGTCGGAAGCGAGTTCGCGGACGGTGGCGAGCATGGCGTCGGCGCAGGCGCCGCCACGAACCGTGGCGGCCTCAGCCACGAGCGGCCCGGACGACGCGGTACTCATCCGCAGCACCCGCCAGCGGTGGCCTTGTCAGCGGCAGCCTCGGATACGGGGGTATCTCCGCAGCATGAGCTGGCGGCGACTGCGGTGTCGGTGCCGCAGCAACCGCCCGTGGACTCGGCAGCAGCCTGCCCGGTCGGGGTGCTGCCGCAGCAGCTGCCCGCGGACGGCGGAGTGAACGCCTGCGCCGGGTCACCGGCGAATCCGCCGGCAGGGGTGGTGGCGGTGGTCTCGGTAGCCATGATCTAGTCCTTCGTTCGAGCGGTCAGTGGAGGAACTGGACGTGCGTGTGGCGAGCGCGGACCCGGTCGCGGTGAGCGTCTGAGCGGCGCGCCGCGGTGCAGACCTCGCTGCAGGACTCGCAGAACTCCACGCTCCCGAGCCGACTGAGCCTTCGGATCAGCTTCACCATGACTGGCCCTTTCTCGTGCCGACGGCCGGTAGCCCGGCCGGGCACTAAGTTGATGTTCATCTAAACAGCGATCCCCACCTTGCATCTTGCTTAGACAGAAGTCAAGATAGACACATGTCGAAACAAGACCTGCCTCTGGTACGAAGCGGTGGCTGCTGCACGCCGATCTCGGTCGCGGCCCTCGACGAGGCCGCGGCGTCCGAGGGCGCTGGGGTGTTCAAGGCGCTGTCGGACCCGATCCGGCTGCGCCTGATGTCGATCATCGCCTCGGCCGGGGAAGAGGTCTGCGTCTGCGACATCACCCCGCACTTCAACGTGTCGGGACCGACGATCTCCCACCACCTGCGTGTGCTGCGCGAGGCCGGACTGGTCGACTGCGAGCGCCGCGGGACCTGGGTCTACTACTGGCCGCTGCCGGACCGGCTGCAGTGGGTCTCCTCGCTGCTGTCCGTTCCCGAGGCAACTGCACTGGCCCACTAAGCCCCATCGACGGCGCCTCGTGCAGCCGTCGCCCCTCGCTCCACCGCTGCCCTCACCAGGGAGACATCGTCATGCCCACATCTGCCGAAGAACTCGCGCTGCTCGACACCGACACGGTGCTCGGCCGCGCCTCCGAGCGGCTCTCTGACAAGTACACCGGCATCTTCAGCCCCGAGACCATCGACCGGGTCGTGCACGAGTCCTACGTCGCGCTCTACCGGACCGCGAAGATCCACCGCCACCTTCCCGCCCTGGCCGAACACTTCGCCGGCGACCGGCTCGCAGCACTCGCTCATTCCAAGGGCGCGATCGCCAGCCCCGTACCGCAGGTGCTGTTCCTGTGCGTCGCCAACGCCGGACGTTCGCAGATGGCCGCCGCCCTGCTGGCCCATCACGCGGCCGGTGCGGTCACGGTCCGCTCGGCCGGATCCCACCCGGCTGCCGATCTCGAGACCCCGGTCGCCGCAGCACTGGCCGAACTCGGCCTGGATCTGAACCAGGCCTACCCGAAGCCGCTGACCGACGATGTCGTCCGTGCCGCCGACGTGGTGGTCACGATGGGCTGCGGCGATGCCTGTCCTGTCCTGCCCGGCAAGCGGTACTACGACTGGGCGATCGGCGACCCCGCAGGACAGAGCCCCGCCGCAGTACGCCGGATCCGCGACGACATCGACACCCGCGTTCGCGCGCTGCTCGCCGAGCTCGTCGACCAGACCTCCGGAGGCACCGCGTGACCGACACCGCCGCACCCACCACACCGGCCATCGACGGGCCGGTCGTCGCGAAACTGTCGTTCCTAGACCGGTACCTGGCTGTCTGGATCGTCGCCGCCATGGCGCTGGGATTGATCCTCGGGCGCCTGATTCCCGGCCTGGACGACGCGCTCGACGCGGTCAAGGTCGGCTCTGTCAGTCTTCCGATCGCGATCGGGCTCCTGCTGATGATGTATCCGGTGCTGGCCAAGGTCCGCTACACCGAAACCAGCCGCGTCACCGGCGACCGCAAACTGCTCGTCGCGTCGTTGGTGCTGAACTGGGTGATCGGTCCGGCACTCATGTTCGCGCTGGCGTGGCTACTGCTGCCCGACCTGCCGGAGTACCGCACCGGCCTCGTCATCGTCGGCCTCGCGCGCTGCATCGCCATGGTGCTGATCTGGAACGACCTGTCCTGCGGTGACCGCGAAGCCGCCGCCGTCCTGGTCGCGATCAACTCGGTCTTCCAGATCATCGCCTTCGCCGGACTCGGCTGGTTCTACCTGCAGACTCTGCCCGGCTGGCTCGGACTGGCGACCACCAGCGCGGAGTTCTCGATCGGCGCGATCGCGCTGAGTGTGCTGGTGTTCCTCGGGATCCCGTTGCTGGCCGGCTACCTGACCCGAACCATCGGCGAACGAGCCAAGGGCCGCGACTGGTACGAAGGCAAATTCCTACCGAAGATCGGCCCTGTCGCCCTGTACGGGTTGCTGTTCACGATCGTCATGCTGTTCGCGCTGCAAGGCGACGCGATCACCAGCCGTCCCCTCGACGTCGCCCGGATCGCCCTGCCGCTGCTGGCGTACTTCATCGTCATGTTCGGCGGATCGTTTGCCCTTGGCCACCGTCTCGGCCTCGGCTACGCCAAGACCGCGACTCTCGCGTTCACCGCGGCCGGCAATAACTTCGAACTCGCGATCGCCGTCGCGATCGGCACCTTCGGCGTCACTTCCGGCCAGGCGCTGGCAGGGGTCGTTGGGCCTCTGATCGAGGTCCCTGTCCTGGTGGCCCTGGTCTACGTGTCGCTGTGGGCCAAGCGCCGCTTCTACCCCGACACCGTCAACTAACAGTCCCCTGCAAGGAGCACCGACATGTCCGACTCTCTCCCCGAAGTCCTCTTCGTCTGCGTCCACAACGCCGGCCGTTCGCAGATGGCGGCAGGGCTGCTCGATCACTACGCCGCCGGACGCGTGATTGTGCGGTCGGCCGGATCGCAACCGGCCGACCAGCTCAACCCTGCCGTCGTCGAAGCGATGGCCGAGATCGGCTTGGACATCTCCAAGGAGTTCCCCAAGCCGCTGACCGACGATGCTGTCAAGGCCTCCGACGTGGTCATCACCATGGGCTGCGGCGACGAATGCCCGTACTTTCCGGGCAAGACTTACCTCGACTGGAAACTCGACGACCCGGCCGGACGCGGTATCGAGGCTGTCCGCCCGATCCGCGAGGACATCGACGCCCGGGTCCGCGCGCTGCTCGCCGAGCTCGTCCCGGCCAGCTCTGCCAGCTGATCAAAACCTGCCAGGGGTAGCGCCAGACGCTTGCCTAGGGCAGCACTGGTCAGATGGGCAGGCTGGCGCCTGAGCTGATGGCCAGCGACGCGATCGACAGGCCACCGAGGACGGCCAAGACCGGGCCGGCGCAGCACACCGCGCACGCGCCGATCGCGACGACACCCGCACCGGCCACCTGCCACGGCCTGCGCGTCTTGCCAGACCGAGATCGCTCAGCAGCAGCCACGGTTGCTCACCGGCCCTTCGGCCAGCGGCAGAACCGTGATGGACGGTGTGTCGGTGGCCAGGTCGGCGAACGGCAGCGGACAGGTCGGGGTGTGAGCGCAGTCGATCAGATCGTCACACCCGGCATCGAGCGCGGTCCGCAGCGATGCCGCGATCACGGTCAGATCCGCGATCTTGGCCTCGACGTCGACCAGTTTGTCCCGGGCCCGTGCCTGCAGCCCTGCATCGGGGTTCTGGCCGTGGCGGTGACGGCCGGCCTCGAGCAGGTCAAAGATCTCTTCCAGGGTGAATCCGAGCCGCTGTGCGGCCTTGATCACCCGCAGCACCGTCACCGCTTCCGGAGAGTAGAGGCGGTGGCCGCCCGGGCTTCGGTCGGGCTCAGCCAACAGCCCTCGGCGTTCGTAGTACCGCAGCGTCTGCAGGTTCACCCCCGCGGCATCGGCGACCTGGCCGCTGCGCATCCCGGACGTGGTCATGCCGGCAGTCCCGCGGCTGCGGCCGCGCGCGCGGCCAGTGCGTCGAGCACGGTGACGTGCGCCTGAGGCACCGTCACGTCCAGCAATAACTCCCCGCCGGTGGCGGGGGTGTAGTCGAAGGCGAAGAACGAGCAGCAGCTCGTCTCCCGGGCAGTCAGATCCCGCGCGATCGCCTCACTGGCCGCGTCGAGGCGCAGCTGGAGCCGGGTCGGCGCCAACCGTTCCAGGTCCCGGAGGCTGGCTGCGAACAGGTCGTCGAACTCGGCGATGCGCAGCGGCTGCTCGGCGGTCGGCAACGCGCATGCCTGCGGCGCCCATTCAGCAGTGTCGGCCAGGGCAAGAGGTTCAGTGCTCATGTCTCGACGGTAAACCCGTACCTGAGTACCAGATGCAAGTCCTCTCGGCGATCTGTGCCATCTGGTGGACGGCTGGCGGGTGGCCACGCCGTGAGCTCGATACTGGCCCGATGGCATCGGGGAGAGGGCAGTGACCTGGTCCACGGGCCTGCTCGGCTTCGCGATGGGTCTGCTGATCGCGGTCGTCACCGCCCCGGTTGGGGTGTCGGGTGCGGTCTTCCTGCTGCCGGTGCAACTCAGCGTCCTCGGGGTTCCCAGCCCAGCGGTGACACCGACCAACCTCTTATTCAACGTCGTTGCCGGCCCAGGCGCCCTGCTGCGATACCGACGCCGCGGGGAGCTCGGCGGAACGCTCACACGTCGGCTGATCCTCGGGACCCTGCCGGGCGTCGTGGTCGGCGCGATTATCAGAGTTTTCGCCATCCCCGGCCCCGGGGTGTTCCGGCTCCTGGTCGCCGCCTTGCTCCTGCCGCTGGGCGGCTGGCTGTGTGTCCGCACTGTGCGCCCGGCACCCGAGCGGACAGGTGCTGAGCCGTCACCGCGCTCGGTCACCCTCATGGCCCTGGCGGTCGGAGTGGTCGGTGGCATCTACGGCATCGGTGGCGGGTCGTTGCTGGGGCCGATCCTGGTCGGCCGCGGCATACCGGTAGCGAAAGTCGCACCAGCCGCTCTTGCCTCGACGTTCCTGACCTCGGCCATGGGCGCGGTCACCTACGCGCTGCTAGCACTCACCACCAGCGGGAACATTGCGCCGATCTGGTCTCTGGGCCTGGCGTGCGGACTCGGTGGCCTGATCGGCGGCTACCTCGGCGCACACTTCCAGCCCCAGCTGCCCGAAACGATCCTGCGTCTGTTGCTGGGTGGCCTCGCGATGATGCTCGGCTGCCTGTATGCCGTTCAGCTGTTCAGCTGAGGCCATCCAGCAACGTACTTGCGGCCCGACTGGGCTGGCATACAGCGTTGCCTACGGCAACACTGGCGGGGTGGGCAAGCTGGCGCCCGATCTGCTCGGGCCGGTCGGATTGGCGCTGGCCCGGGCCGAGGAGCAACTGCCCGGGCCGCGGGGCATGCCTGGCGGTTCGAGGTTCGAGCTGAAATGGGATGGCTTTCGCGCGGGAGCGGTGTGCCGCGGTGGCGAGGTGCGGCTGTGGTCGCGCAATGGCAAGGACTTCACCGCCAAGTTCCCCGACGTCCAGAAGGCGCTGGCCAGCCAGGTCGACGTGGACTGCGTCCTCGACGGCGAACTGGTCGTATGGAACGGCGACCGCCTGGACTTCGATGCGTTGCAGCAACGGATGGTCAACACCGCCACGACGGTCCGAGCGCGGCTGGTGCCGGCGAAGCCGGCGT
>JAWWOY010000282.1:0-3184 GCA_033851195.1 Kribbellaceae bacterium
TAGTTGCCCTCGGTCGTGTACCACTTGAGGGCGAAGCCGCGGGGGTCCCGCCAGGTGTCGGGTGTACCGCGCTCGCCGGCCACCGTGGAGAACCGGATCAGCGTGTCGGTCTTGGTGCCCGGCTGGAACACAGCGGCCTTGGTGTAAGCGCTGACGTCATGCGTAACCTCGAACCGGCCGAAGGCGCCGCCACCCTTGGCGTGCGGCTGGCGCTCAGGCGTCCGCTCACGGTTGAACTGCGCCATCTGCTGGATCAGGTAGTGGTCATGCAGCAGGATTGGTCCCTGCGGGCCGACGCTAAGGGAGAAGACGTCGCTCTCCACCGGGATACCTTGGTCGTTCGTCGTCGGCTTGGGCTGTGTGTCGGTCATGTAGGTGTCTCCTTGTGTTGCGGATAGAAGCAGGGGTGACTTGGGCGTGACAGCGGCGTGACGGGCGGGCAGCCGGATGGATCGGTTGCCCGGCCGGATCACTTGTCGTCAGAGTTGATCGCGCGGAAGACGACCCCGGCCACGGCGCCGGCCAAGAGCTCGATCACCAGGTAGATCCAGATGGTCGACAGGGCGAAGTAGCCCATGGCGGCCCCGCCGATGGCGACAGCCGGGTTGAACGCGCCACCGGAGATCCCGCCGACGGCGACGGCGCCTACAGCGACGGTGAAACCGATCGCGAGGCCGTAGAACGAGTTGTTCGGGTGGTCCTTGCTCGTGGCGACGTTGAGCACCACCCAGGCCAGGGCGAAGGTGAACAGCAGCTCCACCACGATCGCGGCCACCAGAGCGTGACCGGACAGGTGCAGGGTCGCGACCGCCCTGGTGTTGACGATCCCGCGAACGATCAACGCGGCGATGAACGCGGCGATGACCTGTGTGATCCA
Source organism: Kribbellaceae bacterium (assembly GCA_033851195.1). GTDB lineage: Bacteria > Actinomycetota > Actinomycetes > Propionibacteriales > Kribbellaceae > Kribbella. Next base: position 878 of record JAWWOY010000282.1, read on the forward strand.
GTACCCGACGGCTTCAATCGGCGCGATCCGACCGCGCACCAGTGCCGCCATGGTCACAGCCGGGTTGTAGTGACCGCCGGAGACGTGCCCACCGGCGTAGACCATGACCATCAGGCACGAGCCGATGGCGAGCGGGGCAAGAGCGCTGCCGCTGGCCACGGCGGTACCGACCGTGAAGACGAGGAAGAACGTTCCGATGAGTTCGACGGCGTACTTCCGACCTGCTGGATCCTGCTTGACTTCCTCTTGAACATCTGCAGTTTTTTCGGGCGTGATGACGGCCATCGCTCAGCTTCCTTTCACTTCGGCGACTCTTCTCGGGCCTGGTGCTTGGTGCCCTTCCACAATCGCGTTCGAGTCGGCTTAGCACCTGTCAGACAGCACCCAACTGGCGTCGAAGGCAGCACCCAACCCGGCTACCCGCCAGCGGGTATCGGGGCGCCGGATTGACGGCGATGCAGCCTGCTACTGGGCCTTGAGAGGAAGATCGACCCGAAGTTCGGTGCCTGCGCCTAGCGGGCTGGTGACCGAGAGTGTCCCGCCCAGCGCCTGGATCCGGTCGGTGAGGCCGATGAGTCCCGAACCAGGCCGGGGGCTCGCCCCGCCGACGCCGTCGTCGTGGACCGACACGTGCAGGCTGCCGTTGACGGTGTGCACAGCGACTTGGGCAATCGACGCGTGGGCGTGCTTCGCAGCGTTGGTGAGTGCCTCGGAGACGACGTAGTACGCCGCGACCTCGATATGTTCGGGTAGCCGCGCCGGAACGTTCACGTCGAGCTCGACCGGGACGGCCGAGCGGCGTGCGAGCGCGTTGAACGCAGGCGTCAGACCGCCCTCGGACAGGATTGCCGGGTGGATGCCGCGGGACAACTCGCGCAGCTCGTCGGTGGCCGCCGTCAGCTCGTCGGCGACGCGAGCCAAATGCTCCCTGAGCTCGGTCCCGGGTGCCAGGGCCGCCTCTGCGGCGCGCAGGTCGAGTACCAGCGACACCAGCCGCTGTTGGGTGCCGTCGTGCAGGTCTCGCTCGATCCGCCGCCTCTCCTGGTCGGCAGCGGCCACGATCCGCGCTCGCGATGCGGCAAGCTCTTTGCGGCTGTCCTGCAGCGAGCCGGCCATGTAGTTGAAGCTGCGCTCGAGCACCCCGATCTCGCCGGGGCTACGCTCGGGCAGCCGCGCGCCGAGGTCGCCGCCGGCGAGCTGGTCGGCCTGTGCGGCCGCCCGGCGTACGGGCCGGACGATCGCCCGGCTCAGGTAGCCCCTGAACACGACGACGAGGAGGATCGACCCAGCGAGCCCGCAGGCCGCCGCGAGGATCGCGCGATTGACGGCCACATCGGACTCACGCTGCCGCGCCACCGCGAGCCGCTGCTCGGCCGCCACGAAATCGTCGAACTCGACCCGGATCGCGTCGAGGCGCCGCCTGCCCTCGGCGATCGCCGTCCCGGTCCGGGCCGAGGCGGCGTTTCGCCGGGCTGCAGCGACCAGCGGGATCGAGTAGTCCCGGATATAGGACGCGGCAGCTAGCTCGATCTGCTGCGCTCGGGCCACCTGGTCGGGGTTGCCGGCGACGAGTCGCCGGAGCGCCGCGGCCTGCGCGGGGATGGCGGATCGGGCGTCCGTCCAGGGCTCGAGGAAGGCCTCTTGCCCGCTGATCAGGAACCCGCGTTCGGACGTCTCGACATCCACGATGCGCCGCTCGAGCCCGTTGGCGACCACGAGTACCTCTTCGGACTGCAGCGCCCGCTGCTCCGCCCCACGCAGCTCGATGATCGACAGGAGCAGGACCGCGAAGGCGGCCGCGATGAGGAGCGCGAGCAGGCCGCTCGCGACGATCGTGCGCCGGGTCAGCCCGCCTCTTAGGGCAAGCGCGCTCACATCCTCGACGCTAGCGGATAATGCTGACTATGACGATGCACCTGACATATCCGGGCCCGGCGGAACGGTAGCGGTCCAGCCATGGCCGAGTTGCGTGTGATCCTGGCAGAGGACGACGTCCTGCTCCGCGAAGGGCTGGCCAGTCTGCTCGAGCGTTCGGGCTTCGAAGTCGTCGGGCAGACCGGCGACGGTTCGTGGATCCTCCCGCTCGTCCGCGACCTGACACCCGATCTGGTCGTGGTCGACATCCGGATGCCGCCGACGCATACCACCGAAGGGTTGGTGGCCGCGCGGGAGATCCGCAAGGAGTTCCCCGAGACCGGCATCCTGGTGCTTTCGGCACACGCCGAGGTCGAGCACGCGATGGAACTGCTGGCCACCGGCCATCGGATCGGCTACCTGCTGAAGAGCCGGGTGACCGACGTGGCCGAG
>JAWWOY010001094.1:0-2719 GCA_033851195.1 Kribbellaceae bacterium
GGCTCAGTCGTCTGGGGCGGGAGCGTTGTGGCACGCCGCCTGCGGCCGGTGGTGTTCCCGCTCAGTCCCGGCTCGAAGATTGCCGGCGCTAGAGGACCAACTGGCAGGAGTTGGCCACACAAGGATCAACAGTGATGGTTCCGGTCTGGTAGCCAAGTGGTAGTGGCTGGGCAGGCCACCCCAACGGACCTCTCAGGTGTGCCCGATGAACACCCGGCGCCGGATTCTGTCAATGACTCTGTCAATGAAGACGAGTCGGAGCATGCCAAGAAGGACAGTCATGACAGCCGTTCGGCCAACCCGTCACGCTTGCGACAACCCAGCGCGGGTAGAGCGTCTAACTTGTAAAGCCGTGCTAGTGCTGTCGTGGGCGAGGCAGCGCCGTGGTCGAGGCGCTACGGAAACCGACGCTCGCAGGTGGCTCCCGGCAGACGTGCTCATCCCGCCGGCCTGCCGCCTGCCTCGTCCGTTGGGACCGTCCTCTAGTAGGCCTGCGACCACTCGAGTTGACCTCGTTCACGCCTGGTTCGCACCACGAATAGCTACACGCGAGACGGGTCAGCCGAAGCCCATTCCGGGTGGCTATCCACCTGACCTGCGGCTTTGGGTGGCGCGCCCGGCAGGATTCGAACCTGCGACCAACGGATTAGAAGTCCGACGCTCTATCCAGCTGAGCTACGGGCGCCTTGCCGCGGCGCGGAGACGCCACGGCACGGATCAGAGTCTCTCAGATACAGGCCCGATCACGCTCGTCGGTTCCCGGGCGCGCCTTCAGCGCGCGCCGCTGAGCGGTCGGGGCGCCGGGCCTGGCGCTCCGTCGTACCGGAAATGCCGTCCGGGTACCCGAGCCAGGCGAGGACCGGACGGGGATGGATACTGTTATGTACACACATGTCGTTCCATCCAGGTAACGCTGTGTGGGCGGGCCTGCGTCGGCGACACCCCTCCAACTAGGCTGCGTGCATGAGTTACCCCTCAGGACCTCCGTCCGACACGCCGCGACCGGCGGTCGGGTCCGGGTCGGCTTATGCAACCGATGGCCCGTACCCGCAGCCGAACACGCTCGGGAGCCATCCGGTCCCTGGGCAGCGCCGTAACCGGGGCATCCTGATCGGCATCGTCATCGCCGTCGTGTTCGCGGTGGCGGGGTTGGCTATCTTCGGAATTGTGGCGAAGTCGACCGGCTCAGGCGGGTTCACCTGGGGCCTGATCTTCGCGTTCGTCCCGGTGGTACCGATCATTGCGCTCTATCTCTGGCTGGATCGTTACGAGCCGGAGCCGGCCAAGTACCTTTTGTTCGCACTGTGCTGGGGCGCGTTCATCGCGACGCTGGCAGCGATCTTCATCAACACCGAGGCCGCGAACCTGATGGGGGAGACCCGGGGCGGTGGGTCGAGGGCCGCGGTGTTCGTGGCGCCGCCGGTGGAGGAGCTTGCGAAGGGGTCGGTGATCCTGCTGCTGGCACTGGTCCGGCGCAAGGAGTTCGACGGCATCATCGACGGCCTCGTGTACGCCGGCATGGTCGGCGTGGGCTTCGCGTTCACCGAGAACATCCTCTACTACGGCCGCATCTTCGATCAGCTGTCCCAGGAGGCCGGCAGCAACGCGGGTCTGCGCGGCACCATAGTGCTGTTCGTGATCCGCGGCGGGATCTCGCCGTTCGCGCATCCGCTCTTCACCTCCTTCACGGCAATCGGTATCGGGATAGCCGTGCGGCATCGCAGTACGGTCGTCCGCTTCGGCGCGCCGGTCCTCGGCTATCTGGGTGCGGTCCTGGCTCACGGGCTGTGGAACGGCGGCGCCAGTTGGGCCGGTGGCGGCGGGTTCATCGGGGTCTACCTGTTCCTGATGGTGCCGGTCTTCATCGGCATGGTCGTGTTCGCACTGGTGATGCGCTCCCGCGAGGGGCAGATGATCGCCTCCCGGCTGTACGACTACGTGCGCTTCGGCTGGATGACTCCGCAGGACGTGCCGCTGATAGCCACTCTCCGCGGCCGCAAGGCGCTCCGGCAGAATGCCAAGCGGTACGGCGGCCGGGCGGAGGCCGCGGCCAAGGCCTTCCAGCAAACCGCGACCGAACTGGCGTATCTGCGCGACAAGATCGTCCGCCAGGTGATCGGGGCGGAGGCGCTGGCGACGGAGAAGAAACTGCTGGACGAGCTACGGGCCCGTCGGCCGAGCGTGCCGTTCCCACCGATGCCCGCGTTCGCGCAGCCGGCGCAGATGGCGCCGCCGATGCAGCCGGGATATCCACCGGTTCAGCCGGGTTATCCGCCCGGTCAGCCTGGATACCCGCAAGGTCAGGCTGGCTACCCGCCGGGTCAATCCGGCTACCCGCCGGGTCAATCCGGCCACCTACCGGGTCAACCCGGCTACCCGCCGGGTCAATCCGGCTACCCGCCGGGTCAAGTCGGCTACCCACCGGGTCAGGCCGGCTACCCACAGGGACCCCCTGGAACTCAAGGACCGCCGAGAGGATACGGTCCCTATCCACCGTCGCAGTGACCGTCCACCGTCCACGCCGCCACACGGGATGAAGATGACTTTGCTTCTGCGCCGTCCTACCGGGCACCCTTTGCTCGTGGGCGGCAGCCGTGTCTGAGACCACGTCGGTAAGTGGTGAGGGTCCGGAGCACTCGGGGAAGCCGAGTGCTCCGGCCGCGGACCAGCCTGCCCGGAGCCAGTTGACCGCGGCGGTGGAAACCGGTGCCAAAGGCAT
>JAWWOY010000376.1:0-8060 GCA_033851195.1 Kribbellaceae bacterium
CATGTCCCTCCAACGCAGCCCTCTGCTGGATCTGCCCGGTGCGGTCGCGGCGGACGGCCTCGACGCCGGGGTCGCCGCGCACTACGGGTCCGACCTGCGCGAGCAGCGTGCCCTGGCCGCCGGCGAGCGGTATGTGGATCTGTCGCACCGGGACGTGGTCACGGTCACCGGCCCGGACCGCCTCACCTGGCTGCACGCGCTGACCACCCAGTTCTTCGAGGGACTCGCGCCGGGCACGTCGACGACCGCGCTGCTGCTGTCGCCGACAGGCCACATCGAGCACGCGATGTACGGCGTGGACGACGGCGAGACCTTCTGGCTGCACACCGAGCCGGGTGCTGCCGCCGCGCTGGTCGGCTGGCTCCGGTCGATGGTGTTCATGACCCGGGTCGAGATCGCCGAGGTCACCGCCGACTACGCCATCGTCTGGCGTCCGGGTCAGCCGCCGGCGGGTGGCCCGTTGACACGCTCCGCGGCGGATTCGCTTGGTGGGCACGAGGTTTTCCTGCCCCGTGCCGAGCTCTCCGCCTTCGCCGAACTGGCCGGACCGCCGGCCGGGATCTGGGCGTACGAGGCGCTCCGGATCGAGGCCGGTGCGCCGCGGCTCGGACTGGACACGGACGAGCGCTCGATCCCGAACGAACTGGGCTGGCTTGGCGTCGCCGTACACCTTGAGAAGGGGTGCTACCGCGGCCAGGAGACGGTCGCCCGGGTACACAACCTGGGCCGGCCTCCGCGCCGTCTGGTCCGGCTGCAGTTGGACGGCTCGGTCGACCACCTGCCGGCCCACGGGTATGCCGTTCGCGCCGGCGAGAAGGAGGTCGGCTTCATCGGCTCGGCCGCCCGCCACCACGAGTACGGCCCGATCGCCCTCGCCCTGGTGAAGCGCTCGGTCGACCCGGCCGCCGTACTGGAGGTCGTCGCCGAGGATCAGCCGACCGTCACCGCCACCCAGGAGTTGCTGGTCGACCCCGAGGTCGGCCTGCACGTCCGAGCCCGCCTCTGACCCGCTCCGCACCATCGGGTACGACCGCCTGCGACCGCGAGGCCGGGCTTCGCCGTGGCGGGCAGGTGAGGTCGGCCACCTTGCCTGTTGGTCTTCCTGGACAACGAGCTTGCAGTTGGTCCGCGTCGCCTAAGGTACCGCCCGTGACAGAACCAGTGATCGTCGCCGAGGTCGTCCGCAGCGGATTCGTGGAGGGTCACCACCGTGGGTCGGTGGTGGTGACCGCGCCCGACGGCTCGGTGGACTGGTCTGCCGGGGTCGTCGACCGGCCGATGTTCCCGCGCTCGTCCAACAAACCCATGCAGGCGCTGGGCATGCTCCGCAGCGGCCTTGTCCTGGAAGGCGAACTGCTCGCGCTCGCAGGCGCATCCCACTCGGGCGAGCAGTTCCACCTGGAGGGCGTCCGCAGGATCCTGGCCGGCGCCGGGCTGGACGAGGCCGCCTTGCGTACGCCGTCGGCGTACCCGATCGATGAGCAGGCACGGGACGAGTGGGTGCGCAGCGGCAATGCGACCGAGCCGATCACGATGAACTGCTCCGGCAAGCACGCCGCGATGATCGCCACCTGTGTGGCCAACGGCTGGCCGATCCACGACGACGACACGGCCAGGAAGAGCGCGGCCCAGAGCGACAAGCACGCATTCTGGGGCGGCTCGACCGATCCGTGGGGGCCGGACGACTACCGCTCGCGGCAGCATCCGCTGCAGCAGGCGATCCGGACCGCGATCGAGGACAGCGCGGGCGAGAAGGTGTCGCATGTCGCCGTCGACGGCTGCGGCGCGCCTCTGCTGGCGATCAGCCTGGCCGGGTTGGCCCGCTCGTTCGGCCTCTTCGCCTCAGCTGCACCCTCGACGCTGGAGGGCCGGATCGCGGACGCCTTCCGCACCCACCCGGAGTACGCCAGTGGGAGTAGGCGAGACGAGGCCGCCCTGATGAAGGCCGTGCCGGGCCTGCTCTGCAAGGCCGGCGCCGAGGCCGTATATGCCGTCGGGCTTCCCGATGGCCGAGGTATCGCGGTGAAGATCGACGACGGAGGGGCGCGAGCCCGGGCCGTGGTGGTGGCTGCCACGCTGCAGCGCCTCGGCCTCGACAACGAGACCATCCAAACCCAGCGCGACTCCATCCTCACCGGCGGCGCCCTCCCCGTCGGCTCCGTCCGCCCCACCCCCCTCTGATCATCGGTCCGTAGTTCCCCGGCGTGTCGCCATTCATCGGTCCCGATTCGCCATCTGGGGGACTGCACCTCGCGTTGTCGCCGCTGCGGCTGTCCGGGTGCTCAGCCGCAGCCGCCGGTTGATCCCCGCTCCGCCGGTTGAACCCACCCTCCTCGACGGTCCAACCCCTTCGTACGCCGGTACGCCGACGCGCGCGGCTGATACGTCGTACGGGCGAGGTCGTTGCTCCGCCGAGGTCATTGCTGGGCCGCTTGGACCGACGAACGGCGGCGCGCCGGGGAACTACGGACCGATGAGCTGAGGGTGACTGGGTTCACGGCGGATCTGCTTGCAATTGCAAGCGGGTTGCAAGCACACTGAGGTGTGGCCAGATTGGGTGCTCGTGTCGGTTCGGTGGGGGAGTACCTCGCCGAGCAGCGTCGGCATGCGCAACTGTCGTTGCGGCAGCTGTCCGATCTGGCCGGGGTGTCCAACCCGTACCTGAGCCAAATCGAGCGTGGCTTGCGCAAGCCGTCGGCCGATGTCTTGCAGCAACTCGCAAAGGCCTTGCGGATTTCTGCCGAGACGCTCTACGTGCGGGCCGGCATCCTCGATCCGGACGACAGCTCTGACGGTGCGGACGGTGCACGCCGCGCCACCGGAGTGATCGACGCGATACTGCTCGATCCGGCGCTGAATGAGCGCCAGAAGCGCGTGCTGGTGGACGTCTACGGGTCCTTCGTCCGTGAGAACGCTGCCGACACTGCGGCGCCGGCACCGGCTGCGGAGACCGCACCGACCGCGCCCGCACCTGTCGGGGAGCCCGCACTCGTCGCGGAGCCCCCGGCCGCGAAGCAGCCTGTCGCGCCCCCCGCACCGGCGGAGAAGCCGGCAAAGAAGTCGGCCGCCAAGACCGCCCGGGGGACCAAGTCCCCTGCAAAGACCCCTGCAAGAAAACGCAAGACCGAGTAACACCTCGCATGGAGCAACACCGACCGAAGAAGTCACTCCGGGGCCTCCGTGGCCCTGAAACACAGAGGAGATGCCTGATGGCAACCAGTACCAAGTCCACTGTCACCCCGTTGTACGCGATCGCCGGCGCCGGTGATCTGGCCGTCGAGAAGTTCCGCGAGGTCAGCGACGACGTCACCAGCCGGTTCGCCACGCTGGACCAGCAGACGCTGCAGGCCGAGCTGGCCAAGCGGCAGACCAAGCTGACCAAGCGCTTCGAGGCGCTCGCCGCCGACGCCAAGACCGTGCCGGCCAAGCTCCGCGAGCTGCCCTCCTTCGCGCAGGCCAGCCTGACCAACGTGCTGGGCCAGGCCGAGGAGACCTACGAGGACCTCGCCGGTCGCGGCAAGGACCTTGTCACCCGGATCCGTAGCCAGAAGGCCACCGAGGACCTGGTTGCCCAGGCGAAGACCACGGTGAGCAAGGCCAGGGCCACCCGGACCACCGCTCGCAAGACGACCGAAACCGCGAGCCGCAACGTGAAGGCGACCGCGACCAGCGCTCGCAAGACTGCCAAGAGCGCCTCCAAGGCCGCTACCGCCGCCGCCAACAAGGTCGGCGACTGACCGTAGCGGTCTTCGCGCGGACGGCTGAAGCCGGGCCGTGACAGGCCCGAACAGACGATTTTGGCCGAACGGGCGGTCCAATTCTGTCGATCGGCAGAGGTGGGCCGCCCGCTCGCTGAGTTAGGCTCGTAGGTATGCTCCCACTCGCCACGTTACCGGCCATCTTTCCGGGGTTCGGCAATCCGATCGACGTCATCTGGTGGGTGTTGCTCGGCCTCAAGCTGGTCGCGTTGCTGGATGCCGCCTTCCGGCCCCGCGCAGTGTTCGTCGCTGCGGACAAGCTGACCAAGCCCGGCTGGGTCCTGATCCTGGCCACCTTCACGCTGTCGCAGATCTTCCAGGGCTGGCTGACCTTCTTCGGCCTGTTCGGCATCGTCGCGGCCGGCGTTTACCTGGTCGACGCCCGCCCGGCCCTTCGGCAGGCCGCCGGCCGTGGCCGCGGCGGCTGGGGCGGCATCCGCCGACGCAGAGGCCCCCGCCCCCTCTAGTGGTAGGACAGCGATCCGCCTCCGCCGGGGGTGGCGAAGGGCGGATCTTATCGGGCGGTCTCGGGGCGACGGCGGTCGCCGGGGCGGGACCAGCGGGTCACGACCGGTAGACGATGACCTTGTCGCCGACCTTGACCTGGCCGAAGAGCCACTTGATCCCGTCGTAGTCGCGGACGTTCACGCAGCCGTGCGAGGCTCCGTTGTAGCCGCGGGCGGCGAAGTCCGACGAGTAGTGCACGGCCTGGCCGCCGCTGAAGAACATCGCGAACGGCATCTTCGAGTTGTACAGCGTCGAGACGTGGTTGCGGCTCTTCCAGTTGACGGTGAAGCCGCCCTCCCGGGTCGCGGTGGCCTGGGCGCCGAACCTGACATCCAGTGTCAGCTTTACGGTGCCGTTCACGACGTACCGAAGTTTGCGGCTGGTCTTGTCGATGCACAGGGCCGTGCCGGTCGCACACCGCTGGTCGAGCTTCTTGCCATCGACCACCGGAGCGGGCGGGAACAACTCGGTCTGGGTCGGCGTGTGCGTGGCGGCGGTGAGTTTGGTCCAGCTGTTCTGGTCCACGTAGCCCAGCGGCGGAATGCCCTTGGATACCTGGAACTTCTTCATCGCGCTGCGGGTCATGGTGCCGAACGAGTTGTCCAGGTACTGCCCGTCAAGCAACTTCAGCTGGACCAGTCGAGCCTCGAGGTTGCGCACCTGGGCACTGGTGTCGTCGTTGCGCCAGAGGGCTTTCGGGTAGATCGGCAGCTCGCCACTGACCTCGAACGGCACCGTTTTGAGCTCGGCGCCTGTCGCCGGTACGACGGCCGGCTGGGCGGCAGCGAGCAGGCTCGAACCGGCCAGGCCGACTGAGGCGACCGTGGCGGCCGTACCGGCGAGGATGCTGCGGATGAAGCGGCGCGCGCGCATCATGCCCCCTGGTGTGCTTTCGTGTCCCCTACAGGTGTGTGACGCCCTCACCTGCCCCGTTGGTTGTCGCTGAGCGACGCTTGACCGGATTGTTACGGCCAGACTCGTCCAAGCGTAGGTTGCTCACACAGCCTGGTCACCTGTCGTGAGCAAGTCGTGACACATTTGGAGAGGAGCCGGCCTTGGAGATCGAGCTGAGCCCAGCCGACATCACCACGGTGCCGGCCGATGCGATCGTGAACGCGGCGCACCATGCGTTGCGGGGCGGTGGTGGGGTGGACGGCGCGATCCACCGCGCGGGTGGTCCGTCGATCCTGGCCGAGTGCGTCGAGCGTTATCCGCACGGCCTGCCCACGGGCGAGGCCGGCTGGACCACCGCGGGCGATTTGCCGGCGTCGTACGTGATCCACGTGGTCGGGCCCAACTACACCGCAGGCCAACGGGATCCGGCGCTGCTGGAGTCCTGTTACCGCAACGCGTTACGGATCGCGGACGAGCTCGAGGTGAGGCATTTGACGCTGCCAGCCGTGTCCGCGGGGATCTACGGCTGGCCCGCGCTGTCGGCGGCCGAGGTCGCCGTACAGACGCTCCGTACGACGCCGAGCGACGTGGCGCGGGCGACCTTCTGCCTGGTGGAGCCGCGGCTGTTCGAGGCATTCACCCTGGCGTTGGGCTGACAGACGACTGCGGCGGCCGGGAAGATTCCCAGCCGCCGCAGTGAAGTCGGATCGAGATCAGGCCTTGTAGACGAGTACCTTGTCGCCGACCTTCATCCGGTTGTAGATCCAGGCCAGCTTGTTCTTGTCGCGCACATTCACGCAGCCGTGCGAGCAGCCGTTGTAACCGCGGGCGCGGAAGTCGGCCGAGTAGTGCACGGCCTGGCCGCCGCTGAAGAACATCGAGTACGGCATCGCCGAGTCGTAGAGCGACGACACGTGGTTCTTGTCCTTGCGGTAGATCTTGAAGCTGCCGTTACGGGTCGGCGTCGAGCTGCAGCCGAAGCGGGCATCCGCGGTGGCGAGCAGCTTGCCGTTGTACATGAAGGCGATCTTCCGGGTCTTCTTGTTGATACAGAGAATGCGGCCTGTCATGCACCGCTTGTCCAGCCGGAGCTTGCCGGGCACCAGCACCGTCGCCGAAGTCGCCGCACTGGTTGCGGTCGCCTTGGCCGGCACGGCTGCGGCGGCCGGTGCAGCCTCGGTAATCGGTGCAGCCGCGGGCTCGGCGGCGTCGGCAGTCGAAGCGGCGGCGAGCAGGCCGGTTCCCATCACCGCAGCCGCTGTCATCGTTGCGCCGAGCTTACGAAGAATCCTCATGTCCCTCTTCCTTCCCCCAACTTGAGTACATTCACGTTCACTGGGATAAGACGCCGTGCGGGTAGGCCAGGTTGGTAACGATCCGAAACTTCCTCCCCGTCGGATCCACCAACCTGTCAGAGAATAACGGCTCAGACTTTGCTCTTGCGGCCCAACTTCGCGCGCTCGAGCTGGGTCAGCGCGACCTTGCGCATCCGGATCGCATCCGGGGTGACCTCGACACACTCGTCCTCGCGGCAGAACTCCAGTGACTGTTCCAGCGAAAGATTGCGGGCGGGCACCAGTTTCTCGAACTCATCCGCGTTGGAGCGGACGTTCGTCATCTTCTTCTCCCGGGTGATGTTGACGTCCATGTCGTCGGCCCGGGAGTTCTCGCCGACGATCATCCCCTCGTACACCTCGGTGCCCGGCTCGCAGAACATCGTGCCGCGCTCCTGCAGGTTCACCATCGCGTACGACGTCGCGGCGCCGGTCCGGTCCGACACCAGCGAACCGGACGGCCGGGTCCGCAGCTCGCCGAACCAGGGCTCGTAACCCTCGAACACGTGGTGCGCGATACCGGTGCCCCGGGTGTCGGTGAGGAACTCGGTGCGGAAGCCGATCAGGCCGCGGGCCGGCACCAGGAACTCCATCCGGACCCAGCCGGTGCCGTGGTTCGTCATCTGCTCCATCCGGCCCTTGCGGACCGCGAGCAGCTGGGTCACGGTGCCCAGGTACTCCTCCGGGCAGTCGATGGTGAGGCGCTCGACCGGCTCGTGCCGCTTGCCGTTGATCTCGCGGGTGACGACCTGGGGCTTCCCGACGGTCAGCTCGTAGCCCTCGCGCCGCATCTGCTCGACCAGGATGGCCAACGCCAGCTCACCACGGCCCTGCACTTCCCAGGTATCAGGCCGCTCGGTCGACAGCACCTTGAGCGACACATTGCCGACCAGTTCCCGGTCGAGGCGGTCCTTGACCAGGCGCGCGGTGACCTTGGTGCCCTTGACCCGGCCGGCCAGCGGCGAGCTGTTGGTACCGATCGTCATCGAGATGGCCGGCTCGTCCACGGTGATCAGCGGCAGCGGCTTCGGGTTGTCCGGATCGGTCAGGGTATCGCCGATCATGATGTCGGGGATGCCCGCGATCGCGACGATGTCGCCCGGTCCGGCCGAGTCGCCCGGCACCCGCTCGAGGGCCTCGGTGACCAGCAGTTCGGTGATCTTGACCCGCTGGATGGAGCCGTCGTGGCGGCACCAGGCGACCTGGGCACCCTTCTTCAGGGTGCCTTCGTGCACCCGGACCAGCGCGAGCCGGCCGAGGAACGGCGAGGCGTCCAGGTTGGTCACGTGCGCCTGCAGCGGCGCACCCTCGGTGTACGTCGGGGCCGGCACGTTGGCCAGGATCGTCTCGAACAGCGGCTCGAGGTCCTCGGAGTCCGGCATCCCGCCGTCGGCCGGCTGGTTCAGCGAGGCGCGGCCGGCCCGGGCCGAGGCGTACACGACCGGGAAGTCCAGCGCGCTCTGGTCGGCGTCGTGGTCCAGCAGGTCCAGGAACAGCTCGTAGGTCTCGTCCACGACCTCGGCGATCCGGGCGTCCGGGCGGTCCACCTTGTTCACCACCAGGATCA
>JAWWOY010000377.1:0-3691 GCA_033851195.1 Kribbellaceae bacterium
GGGCGGCACCGTCGTCGTGCACCCGCACATCGCCGAAGTCGTGCCCGAGCCGCGCCTCCATGTCGCCGCGCACCTCCGGCTCCAACGGCCTACCGCCGGAGGAGATCACGTCATGAACCGGCGAACGCTCCTCCTCGAGCATCGCCGTCACGCCACTGTTCCCAACCGCTCGTTGAAGATCGAGCAGGCCGGTACCGCCGAGGACGTCGGTGCGCCCTTCGGCAGCAGCCTTCCCCAGCTGGCCCGAGACAGGCTCGTCGAGCCGGGCAGCCTTGGGCCGCAGGGCGGATTCCTCTGAGTCGAACCTATGGTCCCGCATGCGCCAGCCCTCCAGGAGATCGCAACACCCCAACTTTCCCACCCCCACCCCACCCCCGTCACCCACCTCCCGCGCACCCCCACCTGCCCCAAAGGGCACCCCGCTCGTCGGTCCCAAGTTCCCCGGCGTGTCGCCATTCATCGGTCCGAAGTTGCCGAGCAAGGTGCCGGGCAATATCCATTGGCGTACGCCCGGCCGAGACGTGGCAGAGCGCCGACCCGGCTCGACCAACCCGAGGCCGGCGAAGAACCGCTCGACCTCGTCGCGGCTGCGGACCTGGGCATCACCGATACTGGTCTTCGCGGTCACCGCCTTGCCCTAGTCACCAACGACCCAAGAGGAATGTCGATGCTGGCACGTTATGCGACGAGCTGCGCTATCTGCCCGGAGCGGATCCAGCCTGGCGATGCCATGGCCATGCTTGGCGAGCGCGCCAGCGGCCGGTGGATCCACGCCGCTTGTCATCCCGATCCTGCGGTCGTGGCTAAGGCGCTTGGAGAGCCGGCTCCATCGGCCGGCCGCACGCCGAAGGGTACGTCGAGACGACAGGGTGAGCGATCACCCTCGCGCGCCGCGGAGTCATTGGCGCCAGTTCCAGCCGGGGTGGTCGAGGTGTACACGGACGGAGCGTGCTCTGGGAATCCCGGCCCCGGAGGGTGGGCTTGGGCGGTGGCCGACGGACCGCAGGCATCCGGAGCGGATCCCGCCACAACCAACCAGAGAATGGAGCTAAGAGCTGCGCTGGAAGCCGTTCGAGCACTGGATGGAGCGCTGGTGGTTGTCAGCGATTCGACATATGTCGTCAACTGTTTCCGTAACCTCTGGTGGAGAGGCTGGCTCGATCGAGACTGGACGAATTCGGCCAAGAAGCCGGTTGCGAACCGCGATCTGTGGGAGCCCCTGATCACTTTGGTGCGAGACCGGGGGGACGTCACTTTCCGCTGGGTCAAAGGGCATTCAGGAGATCCGATGAACGAACTGGTAGACCAGTTGGCGGTCGCTGCATCCGTGTCGACCTAGTGCTGACACGGCCAACCTCAGCCGGACTTCAGCCGGGTCCAGCCGGCGCTCAGCGTCGGTGGCATTGCGGTGAAGCACCACGCTTATCCCACGGGGCCTTCCAACTGTTGAGTGTCGCCGTAATCGATGAAACGTCCGCCGCTGGCCTCGAACCCTCCCTCCCACTTTTGATCCGGGCAACAGCGTGGCAGGTCCTCCGACGAATACGTCCAGCCTCGCACGACCACGACACGTCCCTTGATGCGCCAAATTTTCTCGATACCGAAGTCGGCATCCTTCGCGATGAGCACCTGCGTCAACCTTGGCCCGTTTCGTGTCGCGGCGACTGCGACCAGTTCAGACGCAGGGCTTCCGGCCCCGGCGGCGCACTCCACCTCCGCGACGGCGTCATTGATGCGGTCGCCGGTGTAGTCGAACGCCAGCATCGTCACGACACGCATCCCTGTGTCACCACAGCGGCCTTGTATCACCCGTGCCACCGCGGCCCGCGTCACGCTGCGCACGGTCGCCGTTGGGGTGGTGTGCGATGTGGTCCGTGCGGGGGTGGGGCGCGGTGTTTGCTTTGTTGGCGATGACACCGGGGGCTTGACGGTCGGGGCTGTCGTGGAAGTCGGCCGCGCTGTCGGCGCCGAAGTTGTCTCTGCCCGCTTCGGCTGGATCGCGCTCATGAACGCTGCCGTGAGCGCCGCGCCGATGAGTGCCGCGCCGATGACTGCCACGCCGACACGACCGCCCCGCGTCACACCAGCCACGGGGCACCCCCCTATAGGTGATGAATCCCACCAGCCTTTAGATCGGCAGCAGAACCGCGAACTTGAGCCACCTCCGAGCGAGCGCTGTGCCCTCCGGCGGGGCGGAGGGCACGCTGCCGTCCCGCGAAGATTCGGCGCGCGTACCTTCCCGCACCGGTTTCGGCCGTCACCGTGGAACTGTGCTGACCGCGGTGCCATCGCTCACTCAGGCCCCACCGTTTTGGCAGGATCCAGAGACATGGGGATGTGAGTCAGTAGCCCGGTCAGCCCAGCCGGTCGACTACGACTCGGACGTGAACCGCTTCCTGGCCAACCAGACGGCCACGCGACTCTTCTCGACAACCGGCGATCTCCACGGACCGGTCGCCGAGCGACTGAACGCGCACCAGGCCATGTACGCGGCCAGTGGCCTCGAAGATACGAAGCCCCCCAGAAGCCCCAACATCGTGACGAGTGCAAAGTCGCAGCGGTTGGGCGACTGCTTCGCGGCGGTCAACAAGGCCTCGAACTGCAGGTGCGCCAAACCTAAGGTCGGGGATTCGGCGGGCACGTGCAGGCGGCGCACGTACTCGCCCGGGGAGCGCTCAAGAACGCCGTCGATTCGACGTCCGGATCTCGGCATGTTGGTGCTCCGGTGCTGCAGCTTCGTTTACCTGTCCGCGGCATGACAGAGCGGAACTGCGGTTAGGAGTCCACCACCTGCCAGTCACCCGGAACTCGGTCCATCAATCGACGCAGGTCTTCCTTGGTCCGGCCGAGTGCCCATAACCAGTCGCCGGCGTCGCTTCGCACCACGGCCTCGGGATGTCCGTACCACCTGACAGGATGCTCGCCGTCTACAGCGGCCCAGAAGGGGTGGGGCGGGATCCCCAGGGCCGCGAGCTGCTCAAGCGCCTCGAGCACTTGCGGCGTTGGGTCGAGGCTGGCGGTGTGTGTTCCCGAGCAGAACATCGCCTCGCTCAACACACCCTCCAGCACATGGACCGAGAGCCGGCTTTGGAACGGCTCCCAGTGGGACATGCCCGTGGTCATGTGGTTCCTGATGACCACTGCAGGATCCGCGCCCGGTACCAGCGTGTAGCCCCACTCGACGCAGCCTTGCTGCTCGGTCCTGAACGTGACGACACCGTCCTCGTCAACCATCAGACTCTCGAGATGCACGATCGGGTCCTGCTGGAACAGCCGTCTGCCGGAGACGCCTAGTCGGCCATACAGCCAGCGAAGAGCAGGCGGCAACGGTGCTCCCATCCTTGACTGCGCTGTGGCGAGTTGCGGCTCAAGCTCCTCGTCAGACAGGGCGACAGCGGGCACCTGCCGAAGGAATGCTTCGGCTACTTCGCAGATTTCCTCGGCCTGCGCCGGGAGCGCGATGAGATCCCGAATCGTTAGCGACACTTTCGACCTTCCTCGGCAGTCCGCGTTGATCTTGGCATAGCAGGGCAGCGACATGTCCGCTCATCGGCAAATCCGGTAAACGACGAGGACACGCAGGCGAGGACGACGTCGGATCCGGCGCCGATCCTGACCGCCGCCGTGACGAAACGCGCCGTCTCCGGGCAGGCGCTGATGGCCGCGAGTGGGCAGATTCCGATGGCCGCCA
>JAWWOY010000396.1:0-5127 GCA_033851195.1 Kribbellaceae bacterium
CGCCGCACTCGCTACTCCGAAGACGATGAGGCCCGCGAGTAACATCGGTTTGCGGCCCCATCGGTCGCCGAGCGCGCCGAGCGGCAAGAGCAAGGCGGCCAGGCTGATGGTGTAGATGTTGATGATCCACAAGACGGTGCCTTGCGAGGCGTCGAACGCCAGCGCGAGCTGCGGCTGGGCAACGTTCAACCCGGATACAGAGGCTGTGACTGCCATCAGCGCGAGGCACACCCCGAGCAAGATCGCGCGACGTTGGCGCGGGTCTTGGATCGTTGAGTCGGCGGCGCCAACAGGCAGGGCCTGATTCGTATTCATGGGATCCCTTCGATGGGCAGGGGGCACCAGCGCCGGAGCTGGGATGCTCGGGCGCTGGTGAACGGATGTGTCTAGGCGCGTCTGTGTCTAGGTGCGTCGAGTGGCCTGTACAACGACGTCGCGCAGGTCGACCGCCTGGCCCGCTGGACCGGTGAGCGTGCGGAGCTGTTCTTCAGCGGTGACGATCTTCCACAAGGTGTCGTCCAGGACGGCGGAGATGTCCGTCACCGCGACCGGTGCCTCGGCAGGCGGGTGCTGTCCGTGGTTCTCATGTTCCGTGGAGTCGTGAGTGTGCGTGAAGTCTTGAGTGTGTAGGTGCCCGACGATGAGCAGGGTGCCGCCGGGCGCTACCCAGCTGGACACACGCTCGTAGAAAGCCAGTTGCGGCATCGCCGGGTGCGCGTAGTGGGTCGTCACCAGGTCGAACTGCGTTTCCGGACTCCAGACGGTGAGGTCCGCCTCGATCCACCTCACCTGCTGTGCCACGCCGCTGTTGGTCGCGCGCCGGGTTGCCCGATTGAGCGCGTCGGCCGAGATGTCGGCTGCGGTAACCTGCCACCCCTGGGTCGCGAGCCAGATCGCTTCAGCACCGGCCCCGCACCCGGCATCAAGTGCCGTCCCTGGCATCAGGCTGCTGGTCCCGCGAACCAGGTAAGGGTTGGGCGGGTTCCCATCCATGGCTGCGGGTGCGCCACTGATGGTTTGCCGCCAGTGCTGTTCCCAGTAGTCCTTGTCGAACTCGTGCGTCATCGACTCTCCTCCGCGTTTCGCCTACATCACGAGAGTGGCGACTCGGGACAGCGATGGCAAACGTTGTTGCCGAATGGCAAACTCGCGGGATGAGCGAAGCCATCGACCGCACACTCAACGCAGTAGGACCAAGGTTGAAGCAGCTACGTCTTCGGCGTGACATCACGCTCGCAGACCTGGCGGAGGTGACCGGCATCTCCGTCAGCACCCTGTCCAGGCTCGAAGCAGGCCTGCGACGCCCCACACTCGAACAGCTTCTCCCGCTCGCGAGCGCGTACGGGGCCACCCTGGATGAGCTCGTCGATGCGCCACCGACCGGTGACCCACGCATCAACCTGCGCCCCATTGCCTGCGGTGACGGGGCGACCATCCTGCCCCTGACCCGCAGAGCCGGAGGCATCCAGGCCTACAAGTTCATCCTTCCGGCAGGAGACGACGACCGCGAACCCGACCTGCGCACCCACGAGGGCTACGACTGGGTCTACGTCCTCAACGGCATGCTTCGCCTCGTGCTCGGCGAACACGACATGGTCCTCAAGCCCGGTGAAGCCGCAGAGTTCGACACCCGCACCCCGCATTGGTTCGGAGCCACCAGCACCGGTCCCGTCGAGTACCTCAGCCTCATCGGCAAACAAGGCGAACGCGCACACATCCGCGCAGCACCGAGTTCAGTCAACTAGCCGCTCCCACGCGCGGCCGAGCTCGTCGAGCGACTGGTCCACGCTGCGCGGTGGTTCGCTGCGGCGGCACGATCCGGTTGTGGTCGCGGAACGGAACGGACTTGACCGACAAGTTCCCCGACGTTCACAAGGCCCTCGACACGCAACTGGATCGAGACTGCGTCCTCGACGGCGTTATCTGAGGTCTGCTGGAGCGTGCAGAAGACGTCGGCGACGTTCCAGTGATCGCCCCGGTTTCCCGTTTGCCTGCGACGGTGAGGATGAGGAGTCGCCCTCTCTCGAAGGAGTGGAACGTCGACGTCTCCGGCGCTGTCTACGAGAGCCTCCATCGATTTGAGGTCGTCCTGCGCAACGCGCTCGACGAGCAACTATGCACGTGGAACGCCCTGCAGCCACGTCCAATGGGTGGCCGGCACTCGGGGGGATTGGCTGATGGATCCGTCGCACCTTGTCCAGAGGCTAGCCGGCGGCGATATCGCAAAGGGATCACAACGGGCTCGAGCAGCGTTGCGGACAGGCCGCAGGGGAGTACCCGGCCACCCCGACGTGCTGGCCCAGCCGAGCTTCGGCACCTGGCGGTTCCTGCTCCCCGACCACGACCCGGGCCGGCAACTGCTCTGGAGCCAGGCTCTTCACGCGGCTTTTCCGTATCTCTCAGGCCAGCCGGCAGACCTGGTCATGGACGTCAACCAGATCTACCGGCTGCGCAACCGGGTCGCCCACCTTGAGCCCCTGCTGAGCTCCGGGACGGTACGAGACCGCTTCAACAAGATGAGATCCGTGGTGGCTGCGATCGACCCTGTCGTGGAGCAATGGTTCGTCTCTCGCCAGCGCATCACCGCAATCCTCAAGGCCAAGCCACAGACAGCTCGGCTGTAAGGACTGGGCGTCCACCGCTGTGGTCGTCGCGTACGACGACTCCGACGGCTGGTACGACCACGTGACGCCGCCGCTCGTCAACGGCTCCACGGACGCGGTCAACGACCAGGCGGCGCTGTGCAACACCAAGCCGGCCTCCGGCGGGTACGCCGACCGGTGCGGCTACGGTCCGCGCCAGCCGCTGCTGGTCATCAGCCCGTTCAGCAGGAGCAACTACGTCGACCACAAGCAGACCGACCAGACCTCGATCCTGAAGTTCATCGAGGAGAACTGGCGGACCGGCGGCATCGGCGACGCCTCGTTCGACAGCCGCGCCGGCTCGCTGACATCGATGTTCGACTTGTGGCACCACCCGAATACCCGCCCGGTGCTGCTCGACCCCACCACCGGGGCCGTCACCAGGCACTGACACTGCACCACGCGCCTCGGGGCCCGGACGACGTCGTCGTCCGGGCCCCGAGGTATTCCTCAGCTGTACGTCGCGCTGACGTGGTAGACGCGGCCTCCCCAGCCGTCATCGGGGAACGAGTCGGCGACCCGGACGTAGCCTGCCTTGTCCGGTCCGAGGTACGGCGTCAGGTCGAATGTTCGGGCGGCCTTGTTCTCACCGTCGTGGATCTGCTGGGTCTCGGTCGCCACCGTGGTCCACTGCTGCCCGTCACCGCTGACCTGGACCAGGAACTCGTTGTCGATCGTCAGCGTCGCGGAGGCCGTGGTGGTGTCGGACGGGAACGGGAAGCGGTAGACGAAGTACGAATGTCCGTCGGCGAAGCGGTTCTGGACTCCGTTGCTCTGTGAGCCGTCCGCGTCGAACAGCCACGGCGTCTCGGCCGCCGTACCGGTGTCGAAGTCGACAGTGTGCGCGACCAGGATGTCGGACCGCGTACTGAACGACAGTTGCGATCCGGACGTAGCCGTCGCGGTCACCGAGTAGCGACCGTCCGGCGTACCAGCTGGAATCGTCGCGTCGAGCTGGACCGACGCGTGCACAGGTACGGCGTTGCCGTGCGGGCGTAGCGTCAGGCTCGTACGCGCCGGGGTCACGCTCCAACCCGACGGGCCC
The DNA here is from genome assembly GCA_033851195.1 of Kribbellaceae bacterium. Lineage (GTDB taxonomy): Bacteria > Actinomycetota > Actinomycetes > Propionibacteriales > Kribbellaceae > Kribbella. The sequence continues at coordinate 3,688 of JAWWOY010000396.1, forward strand.
GCGGCTTGGACCACCACCGGGATCAGATCGCCTGTTGGACCGGTCGCCTGGACGTCGACCTGCACTTTCACGTGAGTCGCGCTGCTGGTTGCCGGCATCACCACCGGCAGGGCTGGATCGGTTGTCGCCGACAACGACCGTACCGGTGGCGGCGACGGTACGGCGGCGATCAGGGCGCTGAGCGCGCTGGCCTGGGTACGCCAGTCGAAGACCTTCGGGTCGGCACCGGACCACCGCTCCCCCAACCGGTCGGCTGCGTCCCGGTCGTTGTCCCAGACCGTGGCCGCCTGTCGAGCGACGAAGTCGGTGTAGCGGGCGTCGTGCGTAGTGTCGGCGAGATCCATCCAGTAGCGCATGAAGATGCCCTTGAACTGCTTGCCGTTGTCGTCGCACGTGCGGTCCGGCGCATCGCAGTACTCGGTCAGGACGCCGTCGGAGACCAGTCCGCCCGGGGCGATCGCCGCGTCGGCCAAGCGTCGTACCGTGGTCAGCAGCTTGGGGTCGTGGGTCGCCCGCCAGAGCTCGAGGCCGGCGCCGATCGCCAGGCCCTGGTTGTAACTCCAGACCGTGTCACCGTTGCTCTGGCAGTCGTCCTTCAGGCCGTCGTTGATCAGGCCGGCGGAGTTGATCATGCCGCTACCGGTGAACCAGTTCCAGCCCTCCTGGGCGCGGCCGAGCCAGCGCGTGTCGTGCGGCGTCCGGTTGTGCAGCTCGGCGGTCAGGCGGATCCAGAGCCCGTTGGTGACAGCGTTCTTGTAGGTGCGTTCGCCGTTCCACCAGACTCCGCCGCCACAGGTGCTCGGGTCCCAGTAGCCCTCGACGTACTCCGCGATCGTGACCGCCATGTCGAGGTACTTGCGGTTCTTGGTCAGGTCGTACGCCTGGATCCAGGTCAGGCCCCACCACTCGGAGTCGTCGATGGCGCGGCTGGTGAAGTTGCCGAGCAGCGGGTCCCCGGACAGGTATCCCGGCGGGAACACGCCCTTGTCCTTCTCGAATGTGTTGTCCAACTGCGGCAGGTAGCGCCGGTCGCCGGTGCGCTGCATGTAGTCGCCGATCGTCTGCAACGCGACCGCGGAGTTCCACCAGCTCGACGGGAACCACGCCTTGTTCGGCTCGTACGAGCTCATCAGCACGTCGGCGGCGACCCGGGCTCGCGCGACCGACGTTGGACCGGCGGCTACCGGCCCGGGATCGGCGCCGGCCGGTGGCGCGACCAGGGCCGCGGCGACGAGACCCGCCCCGGCCATCAGTACCTTCAGAACTTGCACAGGACGGCTCACAACGATCTCCTCGAGTGCTTGGTGGCGGCTCGGCTCAGCGAGGCTGGAAACGTTTCGAGAAGGATCGTCGTCCCCCCAGACAACGATGTCAATGGCGCGAGCGGAACTCGCCGATAGACGCGCACACCTCTCTCTGCGTCAAGGGCCCGGCGGTTGC
>JAWWOY010000474.1:0-3718 GCA_033851195.1 Kribbellaceae bacterium
CTACACCGCGGACGCGACCGCCATCATGACCGGCTCGCTCCGCGACAGCCGTGACGTGATCCGCGAGAACATGGCCCTGGCCTTCGAGGGGCCACTCAAGGGCAGCTCGACCTACAACAAGCAGCTCGGCATCCGCTTCGTCGGCAGGGACGCCGCGATCGTCGTCAGCGAATCCGGCATCCTGTTCGCCGGCGAGACCGAGGTTCCGGACACCGGCAAGGTCAACGCGACCTGGGTTTTCGAGAAGCGGGACGGCCAGTGGCTGATCGCCGCCTATCACAACAGCCCGGTGCTGGCGCCCGTGCAGTGAACCTTCGCTGTAACCGGCGGTGAAGGTGTGTAGTGGCGCGGGGGCCTGACATCGCTGGCCCCGATGTTCGAGCCTGCGGTCGAACGGTGTGAAGCCCCAGGCACTTGGTGGAATGGTCGCCGCTTTGCTGCCGGCGCAGGCCCCCATTCGGTAGCGCGGTGCGGGCCAGACAACCAAACCGACACCTGCCTTCACGGGGATGGCGAGTGAGCCTGGTGATCACTGGATTCGGCTGCGTCGGTAGCACGGCCAACGGAGTGTAGCGTCGGTCCCGGGGCTGCTGGTCTGAACACCGGGACCTCGAGCTGTGCGGTCCCGCGCGTGATCGCCGCTCTTACGGGGTCCAGTGCCCCCTAATGCCTGCTGGGCCGGGCATTGCGTCCGCAGTATCGCCGTCGGCGTGGCCTGTTAGGGCGCCGGCGGCGACCCTGCCTGATGCCTTCGGGGTGATGACCAGAACCTGTGACGCCAGACAGGCTCGGTCTTGGACTCAAGCATCGGCCCCGCGCAAGGTGGACTCCATGAAACACTCGAAAACGACTGTGCGGAACCGATCGGGCCTTCTTGTTCGCGGATCGTCAAGGCCATCTCCACGCCGTGACGTCGGTGGAATTCGTAGAACGACGTGACCGCGGACAGTTCGCGGTTGATGGTCGATTCGCTGCACGCTGAGCTGGTTGCCGGCAGCACCGATCTCGCCGCGCTGCGGGAGGTAGCCGGAGCCACGGCTGAACGCGGCCAGCTCGTCGTAACGCAACCGATCCCATGCCAGCCCACGCCCGGTGAGGTACTCGAGATAGTCCTTGAGATCGTGCGCATAGGCCTTCACCGTGTTCGGCGAGCGCCGCTGATCGGTCAAGTGCGACAAGAACTGCTCGACCGAAACGTCTCGACCAGCTCGTAGGCGAGGATCTGCTCTACTACGCCGACGTGGTCCGAACGTCCGGCCGGCAGCGACGTGAGCACCTGGCCTGGGAACTGCTGGTCGCACTCGGCCCGTTCGCTGGCGAACCGCTCACCATGCGCGCGGCGTGGTCAGCCAAGGGCAACAGCCGCCAGCACACCGTGGAGACCCTCGTCGACCGCTACGGTCTGCCGCCCGGCGGCGTCCGCGACCTGCTGGTCGACTACCTGCGCGAGCTCAAACCGTCGATGGACTACGGCACCCTCGAGGGCTGGGCCTACCGACTGGTCCGGCTGTTCTGGTGGGAGATCTTGCAGATCAATCCCGATCAGGCAGACCTGCACGTAAGCGCTGCGGTGGCCGCGGAGTGGCGCGAGCGACTCGCGGTCACCACCGATGGCCAACCGCGGCGTGAGATTCACTCGATCCTGTTCGCGGTCCGGGGCATGTATCGCGACCTGGCCGAGTGGTCCCACGACGAACCGGTGAGGTGGGGCCGATGGGTCGCGCCGTGTCCGGTATCGCGGCATGAGTCGAAGAACGCCTCGAAAGCGAAACGGCGCCAGCAATCCCGGATGCAGAACCGCACCCGGGCATTGACCGCGCTGCTGCCGGCACTGGTCACCGAAGCCATCCGACGACGCGACTGGTCGGCACGGCTGCTGGCCGCGGCGCAGCAGGCAAGCCACGGGCAACGGTTCGCCGTCGACGGTTGTGAGTTCGACCTGCATCAGCCGCCGCCGCGTTACTACGAGCGGGACCGCCCAAGCCTCTTACGCGCCAGGATCATCAGCGCAGCGGCAGATCTGCCGTTCATTCGCGTCAACCGGCGGACTGGTCGACATCACCGCCGCCGAGTCCGACGGGTTCTGGGCGTGGGCGGTCATCGAGACGTTGCGGCACACCGGGATCCGGATCGAGGAGCTGCTTGAGCATCGTGCCCAGCAAGAACGACCTCGAGCGGCTGATTCCGATGACGCCGGAACTGGTGACGGTGCTGGTCGCGGTCCAGCGCCGGGCGAAAGGCACCAGCGACCGGATCCCGTTGTCGGTGCGTTACGACCCGACCGGGAAGCTACACGGCGACCCGTTTCCCCATCTGTTCGTGCGCCGGGTAGGGGCTCGGAACGAGGTCTTGTCGCCTTCGGTGGCGCGACGACTCCTCGTCGACGTCGCCGCCTCTGCTGGGCTTCGTGACGCCGGCGAACCGATCCACTTCACGCCCCACGACTTTCGGCGTCTGTTCACCACGGAGATGGTTTCCTCCGGCCTGCCGTTACATATCACTGCGACGCTGCTCGGGCATCTCAACCTGGACACGACCCGCGGCTACACCGCGGTCTTCCCCGAAGAGGTCATCGCTGCGCACCAGCACTTCATCGAACGGCGACGCGCCACCCGCCCAGGAGCAGAGCTTCGGACCGCGACCGGTGAGGAGTGGGCCGAGTTCGAGAACCACTTCCTGTTGCGCAAGGTCGCCCTTGGCGATTGCCACCGCCCCTACGGCACACCCTGTGTGCACGAGCATGCGTGCGTGAAGTGCCGCTTCCTGCGAGTCGACCCTGCCCAGCTCCCACGCATCGAGGAGATGACGGCGAACGCGATCGAACGCCTCGCCGAGGCGCAGGAGCGGGTCTGGCTCGGTGAGGTTGCCGCATTGGAGGACTCTCTCAAGCATCTGCGGCAGCGCCATGCCGAGGCTGAGCAGCAGTTAGGGAGAACGACGGCATTCGAGCGCCCGGTCTGACTTAGTCGGTGGGTAGAGTTTCGACGTCCGCAGGTGGGAGGTCGGTGCGGTGGCGCACCAGCCGTAGCGGGTGCCGGTAGTGATCACCCTGCATCGCGGCGTCGGCCGCGACCTCGACGACGACCGTGGGTCGGACCTTGATGATCGGAGTCTTGCTGCCCTGACCCCAGTGAGTGCTGATCTGATCCGGCCATGGATGCCGCGCGCCGGCCGGTTTCAGCAGCGGGCCCATGGCTGCGGCTTGGGCGGGCTTCAGCGGCACGGTCCGGCCGACCACCTCGAGGACCTTGCCTCGGTACCGCCCGACGATCAAGACGTCTGGGTCCTCGAGCGAACCCGTCACTGCACCGACGATCGCCTCGACGGTGTCGCGGTACTTAACCTTGACCCAGTCGCGGCGGCCCGGGTGATACCGGCTCGAGGCCCCCTTCACCACCAGGCCCTCGATCCCACTGGACTTGAACGCTGCGAGCCATTCCCTCGCCTCGTCAGGATCGTCGGTCGCGGGCGAGACCTGCAGGGGCGGCCGCCAGTTCTCCGCGAGCGATTCCAGCCTGCCACGCCGGGCCGTCCAGCGCATGGGCCGGATGTCGACGTTGTCGACCGCGAGTACGTCGAATACGACGAACGACGCCGGCTTCGCCGGCACCAGCCGCGCTCGGACCGTCGTGGCGGTGTTGACCATCCGTTGCTGCAACGCATCGAAGTCCAGGCGGTCGCCGTTCCATACGACCAGTTCGCCGTCGAGGACGCAGTC
>JAWWOY010000480.1:0-4294 GCA_033851195.1 Kribbellaceae bacterium
ACTCCACCTGGTTCGACACCGGTACGGCGCGCCCGGGCCAGGCCTGCTGCCAGGTGACGGCTCTTGCCGACTTCCAGCCCGCGTAGTTCGACACGCCGACGTACCGGACCTTGCCGGAGTTCACGGCATGGTCCAGCGCCGACAGCGTCTCCTCCAGCGGCACGTCGTCGGACCAGGTGTGTAGCTGCCAGAGGTCGATGTGGTCCACGTTGAGCCGTCGCAGCGAGCCCTCCAGGTCACGCAGGAGGGCGCCACGGGAGGTATCGGTGATGCGTTCGCCCCGGCGGACGCTGAACCCGGCCTTGGATGCGATGACGAGGTCGTCCCGGTCCACCACGTCGCCCAGCAGCGAGCCGATCAACCGCTCGCTGTCCCCGTTGCCGTACGCTGCCGCGGTGTCCACCAGGGTGCCGCCGGTCGCCACGAAGGCGGCCAGCTGTTCGCGCGCTTCGTGCTCGTCGGTGTCGCGGCCCCAGGACATGGTGCCCAGGCCCAGCCTGCTCACCGTGAGGCCACTGTGACCGAGATAGCGCTGCTGCATGAGCCGAGCCTATTGCGGCGCACCGACAGCGGCTCGTTAGGCTCGCTTGTCATGCGACTCGGACTCAACATCGGCTTCGTCTTCGGTGGCGACGATCATCTGGATCATCTAAGGCTGGTGAAGGAGGCCGAGCGGCTGGGCTTCTCCGTCACCTGGGCCGCGGAGGCGTACGGCTCGGACGCCGCAACGCTGCTGACCTGGATCGCCGCCCAGACCTCCACGATCGACGTCGGCGCCGCCGTCTTCCAGATCCCGGCCCGTACGCCGGCGATGACGGCGATGACCGCGGCCACCCTCGACAAGCTCTCCGGGGGCCGGTTCCGGCTCGGCCTCGGCGTGTCCGGGCCCCAGGTGTCCGAGGGGTGGCACGGAGTGCGGTTCGACAAGCCGCTGGCCAGGACGCGAGAATACGTTGCCATTGTGAACGCCGCACTGCGCCGGGAGACGGTCGCGTTCGAGGGTTCACATTTTACCTTGCCGTTGCCCGACGGTCCGGGTAAGGCGCTTAAGCTATCGATCCGGCCGACGCGTGACCACGTCCCGATCTATCTGGCCGCGGTCGGTCCGAAGAACCTCGAGCTGGCCGGTGAGGTCGCCGACGGCTGGCTCGGAATCCTCAACGAACCCACTTACTTGGGAGAGCAGTTGAACCACATCAAGGCGGGCCGCGCGGTCCGCCAGCCCGATCTCGGCCTGGACGGCTTCGACGTCGTCGCCTCGGTGCCCACCATGGTCGGGGCGGACATCGTCGCCGGTGCAGACCCGATCCGGGGCTATGCCGCCCTGTACATCGGCGGGATGGGCAGCCGGGAGAAGAACTTCTACAACGCACTGGCCGTCCGGATGGGCTACGCCAAGGAGGCGGCAGAGATCCAGGACCTGTACCTGGCCAAGAAGCACCGCGAGGCGATGGCCGCCGTACCGCACGAGTTCATCGACTCGATCTCGCTGCTCGGCGGCAGGGAACGGATCGCCGACAAGCTCACCGCGTACGCCGAGAACGGCGTGACCACGCTGGCCCTGACCCCGTTCGAGCCGACCGTGGAGGGGCGGATCGAGACGCTCCGCACCGTTTCCGAAGCGCTGGACCTCGCCGGGATCGGTGACTGAGCCTGATGTCGACCTCGATTTCGATCTGGCAAGCCATCATCCTCGGCATCGTCGAAGGACTCACCGAGTTCCTGCCCGTCTCCAGTACCGGTCACCTGACCATCGCCTCCAAGCTCCTCGGTCTGCAGATCGACAATAAGGGGGTCACCGCCTTCACCGCGGTGATCCAGGTCGGCGCCATCGCGGCGGTCGTGTTGTACATGTGGAAAGACATCAGCCGGATCGTGGTCGCTTGGTTCCGCGGCCTGGTCAAGCCCGAGTACCGCGGTGAGCTCGACCACCGGATGGGCTGGTACGTGCTGGTCGGTTCGCTGCCGATCGGCATCATCGGTTTCCTCGCGAAGGACTTGATCTCGGGTCCTCTGCGTAGCCTGTGGTGGGTCGCCGGGGCGCTGATCGTGTGGTCGTTCGTAATGATCGCGGCCGAACGCCTGAGCACCAGAACCCGGCACGAGGCGAGGATCACCTTCACCGACGCCCTGGTGATGGGCCTCGTCCAGTGCCTGGCGCTGATCCCCGGCGTCTCGCGCTCCGGTGCGACCATCTCGGCCGGGTTGTTCCGCGGTCTCGACCGGGTGGCGGCGACCAGATTGGCGTTCCTGCTGGGCATCCCGGCGCTGGTCGGCGCGGGGCTCTACGAGCTGAAGGACGTGAATTTTCAGGTCGGGCTGGTTTCATTGCTGGTGGGGACTGTCGTCAGCTTCGTGGTGGCGTACGTGTCGGTGGCCTGGCTGCTGAAGTTCGTGGTCAAGCACAGCATCGAGGTGTTCGCGTTCTACCGCATCCTCCTCGGCATCGTCCTCGTCATCCTGCTGGCGACCAGCACCATGACCCCGACCTGATCCGTCCTGCCCGTGCGGTCAGAGCCAGCCGGCGCGGCGGAAGCCGGCGTACATGCTGGAGCAGACGACGGCCAGGAAGGCGAGGACGGCGTAGTAGCCGTGGTCCCAGTGGAGTTCGGGCATGTTGTCGAAGTTCATGCCGTAGATGCCGGCCACCATGGTCGGGACGGCGGCGATGGCGATCCAGGCGGAGATGCGGCGCATGTCGTCGTTCTGCTGGACCGAGACGCGGGCAAGATGGGCGTTCAGGGCGGAGCTGAGCAGGGTGTCGAGGGCCTCGGTCTGCTCAGCGACGCGGATCACGTGGTCGGCGACATCCCGGAAGAAGGGGACTGCTTCGGTGCCGATGCCGAACATGTCGCCGCGGGCGAAGACCTCTATCGGCTCGCGCAGCGGAAGGACCGCCCGGCGCATCTCCAGCACCTCGCGCTTGAGGGTGTAGATCCGTTCCGCATCGCTGGTCCGGTCGGCGGAGAAGACCGAGGCCTCCAGTTCGTCGACGTCCACCTCGACCGACTCGGCGACGGTCTCGTAGCCGTCCACCACCGAGTCGCAGATCGCCCAGAGCACCGCGGCGGGGCCGTGGCCGAGGACCGAGGCGCGCTCCTCCAGCTCCTGCCGGGCGGTGGCAAGGCCGGCGCCCTCGCCATGCCGGACGGTGACGACGTACCGCTTGCCGACGAAGACGCTGACCTGGCCGGTCTCCACCGCGTCCTCGGCGTCGATGTACCAGAGGGTGCGCAGGACGACCACGATGGAGTCGCCGTACTGCTCGACCTTCGGGCGCTGGTGGGCCTTCATCGCGTCCTCGACGGCCAGCTCGTGCAGGTCGAACAGTTGCTGCACCCGGGCCATCTCGGCCGCACTCGGTTCGAACAGGCCGACCCAGCCGAAGCAGTCGCCGTCGTCGTCAAGGGCGATGGCGACGGTCTCCGGATCCTTGGCGAGGTCCTGCCGCGCGCCGTCGGAGTACACCCCGCAGTCGACGATCACGCTGTCATTCTGGCACCACGGACTTGTGTGGACCGGATACCGTGCGGTCATGCCCACGGTGATCTTGGTCCGGCACGGCCGCAGCAACGCCAACAGCTCCGGTGTCCTGGCAGGCCGGACGCCAGGAGTGAAGCTCGACGAGACCGGCCTGCAGCAGGCGGACGCAGTAGGCGAGCGGCTGGCTGTGCTGCCACTGGCCGCGATCATCACTTCGCCGCTGGATCGCTGCAAGCAGACCGCCGCGGCGATTGCCTCGAAACACCAGGCGTTGCGTCCGGCAACGGACAAGCGGCTGACGGAGTGCGGGTACGGCGACTGGACCGGGCAGCAGCTGAGTGCCCTGATGAAGGACCCGCTCTGGCCGGTCGTGCAGCAGCACCCGTCGGCGGTGACGTTCCCGAACGGCGAGTCGATGCGCGGGATGCAGCAGCGCGCGGTCGACTCGATCCGCGACCACGACGCTGCGGTGGGCGAGAGTCACGGCCCGGACGCGGTCTGGGTGGCGGTCTCGCACGGCGATGTGATCAAGGCGATCGTCGCGGACGCGCTCGGCGTTCACCTGGACACGTTCCAGCGGATCGTCATCGACACCGCCACGACCACCGTGATCACCTATACCCCGACCCGCCCGTTCGTGATCCGGCTGAATGACTCCGGCAGCGAACTGGCCTCGCTCGCGCCCAAGCCGAAGGGCCGTCGCCGCAAGCCCGCCGTACGGTCCTCCGACGCCGTGGTCGGCGGACGGTAATAGGGTCTGAGGCATGGCGCGCGTAGTGCATTCGTACGACGACCCGGACCGGTTCGTCGC
>JAWWOY010000490.1:0-4404 GCA_033851195.1 Kribbellaceae bacterium
CGACGATGATGGCCAGGCCGATCAACAGGGTGCGCTTGGCGCCGATCCGGCTGGAGACCGCGCCGGTGATCAGCATCGCCACCCCGATGACGGCCATGTAGCTGGTGAACAGCAGCGACACCTGGGAGGGACTGGCGTGCAACTGATCCGCGATCGGCTTCAAAATCGGGTCCACCAGGCCGATGCCCATGAACGCGATCACGCACGCGAACGCAACGGCCCAGACGGACTTGGGTTGCTTGAGGAACGAGTTGCTGCTGCTCACCGGGGGCTGTCCTCCATCGGATCGAGAGTGAGAATCGAGTGCATCACGGTGACCGCGGCCTGAAGGGTCTCGAGGTCGGTCTCGGGCAGTTGGCGCAACCGGGCGGCGATGGCCGCTCCGGCTTCCTGGCGGGCTCGGTCGAGCTCCCCGCGGCCGACGTCGGTGAGGCTGATCAGGCTGGCGCGGGAGTCGGCCGGGTCGGGCTCGCGCCGGACCCAGCCGTTCTCCTCGTGGCGCTGGACCAGGGTCGACATGGTCGGCTGGGAACACCTGTCCGCCTTGGCCAGCTCGCTGATCCGGGTCGGCCCGAGCTCGTCCAGCCGGCCCATCAACCGCATCGCGGCGTGCGGCAAGGCACTCACATCCCGGCTGGCCAGCCGGGTGAGCCGAGCCGCGGCGACCACCGCGTCGACGCCGAGCTTGGAGAGGTTCGTAGCGATCACGAAACCCAGCATTACATAGTAAAGCTATGCATTTCTAGATGGGGCAGCATCTACACCGCTGCCCGGACGCGATTGCCGTGCCGGTCGCGGAAGAGCGAGACCGGGAGCGCGCCACGGTAGAGGACATGGGGGATGTCGACCCAGGGTAGGAGTGGTTCGGTGGCGTTGAGATTCCGCAGCCGCCGCAGGGCTGCCTCGCTCGGCGCGCTCAGGCCGGCCACGGACTCGACGCTGTAGGGGATGTAGTCCTCGGGCGTGGGTGCTGGGTGAGTCGGGTCGTAGCGCATCAGCCGGATGCAGGCGCGATCAGCAGGCAGCAAGCTCGCGTCGAGCGTCCAGTAGTCGAGGTCAGGTGCGGGGCCGATTCGGCCCGACTCGCGGATGGCGTCGAAGATCGGTCCGGGGTGGACGGGGGAGAAGAACAGCACGTCATTCCAGGTGCAGCCCAGTGGAAACACCGGATGCGTGGTGACCTCCGGCCAGGCGGCGTACTTGGTGGCCTCGCGGTGGTAGAGGTCGGGGTAGTGGTCGCGGATCGTGTTCAGCGGCAGGAGTGCGTCGCCGTGGAGGTCGCGGATGGCAGCTTTGTAGAGAAGTGTCGGCATACCAAAAAGCCTCCGACGCGGTCTTGTCACTCGGAGTCCGCTCGGAGGCTACGCAGTGATTCTACCATCAGAGCGAGGCTGCGATGAGCTGGGCATGGCCGGCTGACGACGTGCTGGCAGAGTGGCACCCATGATCGTTGCATTCAGCATCAGTCCGGCCGCCGGTGACGACACCGGCGGCGTCAGCGAGGCCGTCGCGGAGGCGATCCGGGTGGTTCGCGCCTCCGGTCTGCCGAACGAGACCAACGCGATGTTCACCAATATCGAGGGCGAGTGGGACGAGGTGATGGCAGTGGTGAAGCAGGCGGTCGAGGCCGTTGCCGCGGTGTCGCCGCGGGTCAGCCTGGTTCTCAAGGCCGACATCCGCCCCGGCTACACCGGCCAGCTCACCGCCAAGGTGGAGCGGATCGAGCAAGCACTCTCCGACTGACGGGGTCGAGCCCCGCAGCGGTCCTTCCGAGACTTTCGGAAGGGGGTTGCTGAAGTCTGGACGACGGGTAGCGCATGGGTTAGTTTAAGCCCTGAAATTGCTCTCCGTGACAGATCAGTGACTGAGGGGATCCGCCCATGATTTCCGACCGGAAGAACCTGATCGGCCGACTGCTGGCCCTGATCACGGTCTGTCTCTGCCTCGCGACGGGTACCGCGTTCGCGCGGTCGCTCGACGCCGACAAGGTCGATGCAGCCGCCTTCAACGTGCTTGCCTTCTACAGCGGCACGTGGGACGCCGCCCACATCGACTTCACCAAGGAGGCGAACCAGCGGTTCCCGCAGTTCGCCGCGCAGAACAACTTCACCTACACCTCGACGACGAACTGGGATCAACTGAACAACCTCAGCGCGTCGCAGTACCAGGTGATCATGTTCCTGGACGACTACCCGAAGACCTCGGCGCAGCAGGCCGGGTTCCAGCACTATATGGAGAACGGCGGCGGCTTCTTCGGCTTCCACGTCTCGGCGTACAACGACCAGCCGGCAACCTGGCCCTGGTACTTCAGCACCTTCCTGGGCACGGGCACCTTCAAGTCGAACACGTGGGGGCCGACCGCGGTGACGCTGAAGGTGGAGAACCGGACGCACGCTTCGACGGCAAACCTGCCCGCCACCTTCAAGTCGTCTGTGAGCGAGTGGTACAGCTGGAACAACGACCTGCGGAACAACCCGAACATCAGCATCCTGGCCTCGATCGACCAGTCCAGCTTCCCGGTCGGCACCGATCCGAACCAGACCTGGTACAGCGGCTATTACCCGATCATGTGGACCAACAAGAACTACAAAATGATCTACGCCAACTTCGGTCACAACGCGATGAACTACCAGACCAACACCCGGTTGTCGTCGACCTTCGAGAGTGCGACGCAGAACCAGTTCATGGTCGACAGCCTGAAGTGGCTGGGCGGGGCCGGCGGTACGACGCCGCCGGTCGACCAGCCATCGCCGACTGCCTGGTACGCCGTTGCGAACAAGGCGAACAACAAGTGCGTCGATGCCCGCGCGGCTGCCACCGCCAACGGCACAGTGATCCAGCAGTACACCTGTAATGCGTCCCAGGCACAGCAGTTCCAGTTCCAGCCGACCTCGGGCGGGTTCACTCGCGTCAACAACCGGAACGATGCCACCAAGGTCGTCGATGTGACCGGAGTGTCGTCGGCCGACAATGCCGGCCTGCAGTTGTGGACCTACAGCGGGGGCAACAATCAGCAGTGGCAGGCAGTCTCAGAGGGCGGCGGCTACTTCCACTTCGTCAGCCGACTCAGCAACAAGTGCCTGACCGTCCCTGGCGGCTCCACAGCCGACAGTGTCCAACTCGTCCAGCAAACCTGCAACGCCTCCACAGCCCAATCCTTCCACCTCTCCTGAACCCCTGGCCTCTGTCTATTTGTCTGGACACACGCGTGTCGCAACGAATGCACACTGCCCGCGCCCGGGCCGGGCGGCAAATCACTGTTGTCTGTCGGCGCGGTGGGTTACGTTCCCGGCATGAGAATCCTGCGCGGCGCCGCCCTCGCGGCCGGACTCGCCCTGTCCCTGTCGAACCTGCTGCCGGCACAGGCCGCGCCACCGCCCGGTGGCTTGCCCCACGGTGTGTCGTACGGGTGGGATCTGAAGCCGACCGGGAGTGCATCGCAGTTCCGCGGGCTGGCCGCGGTCAGCGCTGACGTGGCCTGGGTCGCCGGCAGTGCCGGCCAGGTCTTGCGTACGACGGACGGCGGTGACAGCTGGCAGAACGTCAGCCCGCCGGGCGCTGCGGCACTGCAGTTCCGCGACGTCGAGGCCTTCGACGCGAACCGGGCGGTTGTGCTCGCGATCGGTACTGGCGAGGACTCCCGGATCTACCGCACGCTCGACGGCGGCAGGACCTGGGCGGAGTCGTTCCGCAACACCGATCCCAACGCCTTCTACGACTGCCTCGACTTCAAGGACGGTCGTGACGGGCTGGCGCTGAGCGACCCGGTCGACGGCAAGTTCCGGATCGCGGCCACCTCCGACGGCGGCAAGAGCTGGGAGGTGCAGCCGAGCAAGGGGATGCCGGCGGCATTGCCTGGTGAGTTCGCGTTCGCGGCGAGCGGCACCTGCCTGGTGGCCGGGCCTGGGCGGACGGCGTGGTTCGCGACCGGCGGTGGCGATCGGCCGAGGGTGTTCCGGACCGCCAACGGCGGCCTGACCTGGACGGTGACGGACTCGCCGATGGCGAGTGGTGCAGCGGCCGGCATCTTCAGCTTGTCGTTCCGCGGTCCGCTGCTCGGCGTGGCGGTCGGCGGCGACTTCCAGAAGCCGACCGAAGCGGTCAAGGCGGCATCCGTCACGTCTGACGGTGGCCGCAGTTGGCAGCTGGTCCCGGCCGACAAGGCGCCGAAGGGCTACCGCTCCGGCTCGGCCTTCGTGCCGTGGGCCGTGGGTACGGTCGTCGCGGTCGGTCCGTCCGGCAGCGACGTCAGCCTGGACGGCGGCCGCAGCTGGACCCAGTTCTACGACGGCAGCTTCGACAGCGTCGAGTGCGCCGGCCACGGTCCGCAGGCGGCCTGCTGGGCCTCTGGTGCGAAGGGCCAGGTGGCTCGCCTGAGTAGGCATTGACCGATCCGGGTCGACG
>JAWWOY010000499.1:0-9639 GCA_033851195.1 Kribbellaceae bacterium
CTTCACCACAACGAGGCTGGTACGTGCGCGATCTCGTACTCCGGGAGGCCCCGAGCCGACTCCAATCCTTTACGGAAATGGCTCACGAACTGGGGTTTCGACCCAGCTCGGAGCTTCTCGACCGCCGCGAGCGGCCAGCCACCCTCGACGAGGCGCATCGCCTCCACCTCGCACCTACGACCCCCGTCGTCGCGATCCGCCGGCTCAGGGGCATGGACGGCCGCCCGGTAACCGTCGAGGACCTGGTAATTCCAGTCGCGGTCGCGCCATGGCTAACCTCCGCCGACCTAACAGATGCGTCCCTGTACCAGCTCTTCTCGGCCCACGGCATCGAGTTCTCGTACTCGCGCTACACCGTCCAGGCCCAGAACGCCGACGACACCCTGGCCTCACTCCTCAACCTCCCCACCGGCGGAGCAATCCTGGTAGCCACCGAGGTAGCCGTCGGCCGAGACGCCGTCCCCCTCCTCTTCGGCACCAACCACTACCGCGGCGACGCCTACCAATTCACCGCGGACCTCACTCGATAAGGCCAACTCGGGAACGTCCCAGGGCCGGAGACAGCCAGCCGCTCGAGGTCGATGTAGGAGATCCCGTCACCTCGAACATGCGTTACGTATGCAGACCAGCCTGCACCGGCTCAGCCGCATGCTCGACGTCGACGTGGAATCGGCACGCGAAGGCGTCGTCAACCTCCTACTGGACTGCGACTTCACCGCCTCGATCGATATCACCCACGCTGCCGAGCACCAGGTCTTCGAATTGCAAGCGGACTGGGATCAGTTTCATCGCTCCAGGATCACCATCCATCGAGCGCCCTGATCAGGCATCGTCCAGGCCGGGCCAGCTAGCCCGGATGCTGACGAGGGGTTGAGAATCGATCGTTATCTCGACACTCCCCCGGTTGTCCTTCTGGTGTCGATCTCCGAAGTCGCCTGCACGGGATGCGCGCTGTCGGTAGAGCGCTGTGCAGGCGAGTGCGAGTCGTGACGGTGTCCTGGAATCGTATGGTCTGGGTCGCGTGGAGGCGTTCGGGGCTTTCGGTGCCTGAGGCGATCCTGGCGATCGCGGGTTCCGCGGGCAGCAGGTAGACGGCGTTGCTGTAGTGGTGGATGAGGTGCGCGCCTGCCGGGTTGAGCCGGCGTTGTTCGCAGGCGGTCCCTCCTGTAATGCGGCCGAGCGACGGGGCGTTGACACATTCCGATATAGGCATATGATGGGCGCCATGGCACGAGCGGCGACGACCTCGGACGCGTTCAACGCGATCGCCGAACCGCAGCGGCGGGAGATCCTGGTGCTGCTGCGGGTCGGCGAGCGGCCGGTGACCGACCTGGCGCGGGACCTGGGGATGACCCAGCCGCAGGCGTCCAAGCACCTGCGGGTCCTCCGGGAGGTCGGGCTCGTGCGGGTACGCGGGGCGGGCAAGCAGCGGCTGTACGGCCTGGACGCCCACGGGCTGCGGCCGGTCCACGAGTGGGCGGGCGGCTTCGAGCGGTTCTGGAGCGAGAGCTTCGACCGGTTGGACGAGTACGTGCAGGAATTGAAGCAGGCAAGGCAGGAGGGACCACACGATGGCGACGACCAGTAGCGGCGGCAAGCCTGCGCACGCGACCGCGGACCGCGAGATCGTGATCTCCCAGGTGATCGGCGCCCCGCGGGAGCTGGTGTTCGAGGCGTTCACGCGAGTCCGGCACCTGTCGCGGTGGTGGGGACCGGAGGGCTTCACCACCACGACGCGGTCCTTCGAGTTCCGCGTCGGCGGGGAGTGGGACTTCGTGATGCACGGGCCGGACGGGACCGACTACCAGGAGTGGATCACCTGGCGGGAGATCGTCCCACCGGAGCGGATCGCGCTGCTGCACGGCGAGTCCCGCGACGACCCGAACGCCTTCGAGTCGGTCCTGACCTTCGAGCCGGCCGGCGAGCAGACCCGGATCGTGATGCGCGCGTTGTTCCCCGCCAAGGAACTCCGCGACGAGGCCGTGGAGAAGTACCACGCGATCGAGAGCGGCGAGCAGACGCTGCGCAACCTGGCGGCCTACGTCACGGAGGTCGCCAGGGAGCGGTCCACGGGCCGCGGGCCGGCGACCGCCGGCGAGACCATGACTGAGCAGGAGACCGGGCAGGAAGGGACGGTGCGCTGATGGCCGGGAAGGTGTTCTTCAGTGTGACGATGTCACTGGACGGCTTCATGGCGCCCGACGCCGTGCCCGTCGGGTACGTATTCTCGCCCGAAGGTCAGAACGACCCGAGGGTCCAGCGCTGGATGGCGAAGTGGTCGGAGCTGCAGGCGTGGCTGTTCCCGCAGCGGTGGTTCCGGGAGAACCTCAAGCTCGGCGAGGGCGGCGAGGAAGGACTCGACAACGACATCGCACGGGCGACGTACGAGCGCACCGGCGCGAGCGTCATGGGCAAGCGCATGTTCGACGGCGGCGAGCTGGCATGGCCGGAGGAGGCGCCGTTCCACACCCCGGTGTTCGTCGTCACCCACACCAAGCGTGACCCGTGGGAGCGGCCGGGCGGCACCACCTTCCACTTCGTCAACGACGGCATCGAGAGCGCGCTGCTCCAGGCCCGCGAGGCCGCCGGCGACCGCGACGTACGCATCGCCGGCGGCGCCGAGACGATCCAGGAGTACCTGGACAGCGGCCTGATCGACGAGTTCTCGATTACGCTCGCGCCCGTGCTGTTCGGCACCGGCATCCGCCTGTTCGACCGCGTGGACCCCGCCCGCCTCGCGCTGGACCAGGCCCGCACGGACGCATCGTGCCGGGTGACCCACCTGACCTACACCGCCGTGAAACGCTAGCCCGCGTTCCCGCAGCGTGCGGTGCCGGCACAACGGCAAGGCCGAGCGATACCAGAGGATCATGACCGAGGAACTCCTCTACGCCCGCGAAGTCACCAACGTCCGGCCCTCATACATCTAGTCGTCGCTCCACTCGCCGGTGCTCTTGCCAGGGTGGTGGGTGCAAAGGTCCACTCGGAGCCCTGGGCGCGCTCGAGCCAGCGCCGAGCGGCTACAGCATCGCGGCAGCCGAAGTAGGCGTGCAGGCTGGCGGGGCGTGAACTGGTTTCTGTAGTGCGTCCGCCTGCCGGAAGTAGCGGACAGATGATGTCCGCGTCGTCCAGTGCTGGATCAGGCTTGCGGCTGGCCGATGTTGACCATCCAGCCGATACCGAACTTG
Source organism: Kribbellaceae bacterium (assembly GCA_033851195.1). Classification (GTDB taxonomy): domain Bacteria; phylum Actinomycetota; class Actinomycetes; order Propionibacteriales; family Kribbellaceae; genus Kribbella. Next base: position 3,189 of record JAWWOY010000499.1, read on the forward strand.
TCCACACACATGCCGAACTCGTCGCCCCACATCTGCTTGTCCAGGGGGATCGACACGGTGCCCCCGGCGGACAGCTTGTCCCAGTAGCCGTGCAACTCGTCGGCATCATCGCCGCTCAGGCTCACTGCCATGTTGTCCCCGGGGTGGTGCTGCATTCCCGTCGGGGTGTCGGCGGCCATCAGCGTGTACCCGCTGTCGGTTTCGAGCGTGCCGTGCATGACCTTGTCGGCGTCATCCGGGGAATGCTGTGCGCCGAGCTCACCGAAGGTGTTCAGCGTCAAGGTGCCACCGAAGACATCCTTGTATAACTCCAATGCCTGCCGCGCGTTGCCTGCGAAGCTGATGTAGGGATTAAGACGAGAGGCCATCAGATACTCCTTGGGAGTCAGATTGTCAGTTGCTTGCAGGCTAGACCCCGCCATCGACAACGCGCGAGAGTCTTATGACCTCGGTTTCGACCAAATCTCTCAGCAACTCTCAGTGCGCGATTGATAGAGGCTGGTCGGAGCGCTCGGCGCGGGCGCGGGCGGCTCGCTGGCGGCGGAACCAGATGTAAAGGGCCACGCAGGGGAGCAGCAGGCCGCCGGCGCCGAGGATGATGAATTCCCAGAAACTGTCGATATGGGTCAGTAACCAGCCGAAATTCTGGCCGAAGAAGCCGGTGACGAACGTCAGTGGCAGGAACACCGTCGCCAGGATGGTCAGTTGTTCGATGGTCGCGTTCTGCCGGACGCTGACCTTCGTCTGTTCGACCGAGATCACCGCCATATTCGCCTCGAGCACCGTCGTCAGCAGATCGCGTTGCGCGGCGACCTCCTCGTTCACCAGAACCAGGTGGTCATGAACGTCGCGGAAGTACGGCAACAGGCCGGTGTTGCGCGCACCGCGTTCGAGGGTCGCCAGTACGGCGAGCAGCGGGTGCACCGCACGGTAGAAGTCCGTCACCTCGCGGCGGAGGGAGTAGATCCGCTCGGTCGGCGCGACAGATCCGGCGAAAACCGTGGCCTCGACCTGCTCGATGTCGCGCTCCAGCTCGACCACCACCGGCCCATAGCCGTCCACGATCTGGTCGAGAATCGCCCACAGGACGGAACTGGTTCCGTTCTCCAAGAGCTCGGGGCGTTGCTCCAGCCGGGTACGCGCCCCGTGCAGCTCACTCGCCACCCCCTGGCGGACGGTGATCACGAAAGCAGGCCCGACGAAGACGCTCACCTCCCCGAAGTCGACCTCCTCGCGTTCGTCGTCGTACCGCGCGGTCCGCAGGATCACCAGCCGGATATCGCCTTCGTACGGCTCGACCTTCGGCCGAAGGTGGAAGGTCTGAGCGTCCTCGACCGCGAGCTCGTGCAGGCCGAAATTCTTTTTGACCTGGATGAGTTCGTCGTTGCTGGGCTCGAACAGGCCAAGCCAGACGAAGCCGCCCTCCTGGCAACGGGTCGCGGCATCCTCGACCGACATCGCCCCCACGTGCTGACGATGGCCGTCCTGGTAGTAGGCGCAGTCGATGATCATGATGTGCTCCGGTCTCGCGGGTTCTCACCCGATAGTCCCTCCGTGGCCCCGCGGGCGATACCCCAGCCGGCTCGGGACGCCTTGCGGTCAGGCCGGCTGTCATAGTCTTGTTCGGGCAACCGCGATGAAGATCAGAGGAGAAGCGATGCCGCGTTCCACCGTGCTGATGCCAGGTCCAATGAACCAGGCGGTAATGACCGGCTGCGCGGAGTACTTCGACGTGATCCGTCTGTGGGAGGCCGACGACCCGGAGGCTGTACTCACTGCCCGCGGTGACGATGTCGTGGCCATCGCGACCGCCGGACAGCGGCGCATCGACGCGGAGCTGATGGACAGCCTGCCCAACCTCCAGATCGTCGCGAACTTCGGGGTCGGGTACGACAAGGTCGATGCAGTCGCCGCGGCCGACCGTGGAGTGGTGGTGACCAACACGCCTGACGTGCTGAACGATGAGGTTGCCGACACCGCACTGGGTCTGCTGCTGATGACAGTGCGCGAGCTTCCGCAGGCGGAGCGTTACCTGCGGGACGGGCGATGGAGTGATCGGCCGTACCCTCTGACCCGGGGGACGCTTCACGGTCGGACGATGGGCATTCTCGGGCTCGGGCGGATCGGCCAGGCGATCGCGTACCGGGCCGAGGCCTTCGGCGTCTCGATCGCCTACCACAACCGCCGCCGCAAGGACGTTGCCTACCGCTACTACCCGAAGCTCGTCGAGATGGCACGTGCCGTCGACATCTTGATGGTCGTGATACCCGGCGGCGACGAGACCCGGCACCTGGTCGACAAGGACGTCCTGAACGCCCTCGGGCCGAACGGCGTACTGGTCAATGTCGCCCGCGGATCGGTGGTCGACGAGTCGGCGCTGGTCGAGGCGCTGCAATCGGGGACGATCCTGGGCGCCGGCCTCGACGTGTTCGAGAACGAACCCACGGTCCATCCCGGCCTGCTGGAATTGGAGAACGTCGTCCTGTTGCCCCATGTCGGTTCGGCCAGCGTGCCGACCCGCGAAGCGATGGGCCGTCTGGTGGTCGACAACCTCGTCGGGTGGTTCGACACTGGGCAGCCGTTGACACCTGTGCACGAGTCAGCGGATCTCGTCCGTTCGGCGAGGTCGGACGCACCTGGATAAGAGAGGCCTGGTTGACGATGGCTGATCAGGACGACGTACGCCGGATCGCGATGGCGCTACCGGAGGTCCGCGAGTCCGAGGACAGGTTTGCCTTCTCCGTGCTCAACAAGGGCAAGGAGAAGGGCATCGCCTGGGTGTGGCTGGAGCGCGTTGATCCGAAGAAGGCCCGGGTGCCGCAACCCGCCGTACTCGCCGTGCGCGTCGCCAACAGCGCCGAGAAGGAGAACCTGCTGGCGGCGGATGAGGAGAAGTTCTTCACCGAGCCGCACTACAACGGCTTCCCGGCGATCCTCGTCAAGCTGGCTGCCGTCGAGCCTGACGAGCTCCGGGAACTGATGGTTGACGCTTGGCGATGCCAGGCACCACGTGCACTCGTGAAGGAGTACGACGGACTGTGATCCCGGCTTCTGGCGCACGGACCCCGGCTTGCCCTCGCCCTTGCGGCTTGCTGCTTGAGGAGACATATTCCTGGAGTGACCTTCAACGTTTCTGCGGATGCTTACGGCCGATTCATGGGTCGGTACTCCGAACCTCTGGCCGTGCAGTTCGCGGAGCTGGCCGGCGTACGGGCTGGCCAGCGAGCCCTGGACGTCGGGTGCGGTCCGGGAGCATTGACGGCGCAACTGGTGGACCGTCTTGGCGCCGATGCGGTCTCGACGGTCGATCCGTCGCCGTCGTTCGTCGAAGCGGTCCGCGAGCGCTTCCCTGACATCGATGCGCAGTCCGGCAGTGCCGAGCAGCTCCCCTTTCTTGACGACAGTTTCGACGTCGCGCTGGCCCAACTGGTCGTTCATTTCATGAGCGATCCCGTGGCTGGGTTGGGTGAGATGGCACGGGTCACCCGCCCGGGCGGAATCGTCGCGGCCTGCGTGTGGGATCACGCCGGCGGCGGTGGGCCACTCACCACGTTCTGGCAGGCCGCGCGCGACATCGATCCGCTGGTTCGGGACGAGTCCCAGCTCGCAGGAGCCCGGGAGGGTCATCTGGCGGAGCTCGCGGAAGCAGCGGGCCTGAAGGACATCGAGTCCTCGGCGCTGGCCGTCAGTGTCCGGTTCGAGACTTTCGAGGAGTGGTGGGACTCGTTCACCTTGGGCGTCGGACCGGCGGGCGCCCACGTTGCCCAGCTGGACGAGGCTGGCCGCGATGCCCTGCGTGCCCGTTGCGCGCAATTGTTGCCGCCAGCGCCTTTCGACGTCACGGCTTCAGCCTGGTGCGTCCGCGCCCGCGTCTAGCCGCTGGACTCAGAACGAGCAGCGGCCGGCTCTGCGGCTCGTACTGCCCGAAGACGAAGTCGAGAACGTCCTCCTCGAACAACGTCCTCAACTCCTCTTCGGACAAGAAGTAGTCGCTGGCCTCAGCCACCGACGTCGGCCTTCAGGGCCTTCAGCTCCGCCCGCCACCGGTGGATGTGCTCGATCAGCGCAGCCCGGTCGCCGGCGGGAACGCCATCCTGAAGATCGCGCAGCCGCAGCACCTTTGCCCACCACGCCTCCCGCTCCTCCGAGGTGGGAGCGGCCTTCGACAACCGCATGTAGCGAGCGCTCAGCGCGGATGCAGCATCGGTGAAGGTGTCGTACACCTCTGCCGTCGGTATGTTCTCGAAGGTCTTACTGAAAGCGGAGTACGGCTCCTGCTGGTCAGCCATGTTCTTCTCTCCCTTGATGCAGTTCCATCTAGGCGAGCACGTTCCTGGGGCAGCTCTTGGTCGGTGCTGCCGGCGAGCAATTCCGGCGCGAGCGCGATGGCCGCACGGCTGATCGTGCTGTCCGTCAGCCGCTTCCCGCGTGTAGGCAGCTCGGCGTCACCCGCCGGGATGGTGTGTCAGACCATGGCGAGCCGGTCCACCAGCAGCTCCACCCTCGGCTCGGTGTCCTCCGGCGGCAGCCGTCCCGCCCGGGTCAGGGTCGCCACCCCGTGCAGGGCCGCCCAGAACGTCTCGGTGAACAGTCCCGGGTGGACGCCGTCCCCGGCGACCTCGCCGAGGCACTCCAGCAGCGCGGCGAAAGCGTCCTTGAGAGGTTCCGGGGTGTCCTCCTGTGCGTACGGGAGACCGCCGTCGAGCTGGAAGATGGCGTCGTAGACCGCCGGATTGCGTGCGGCGAAGTCGAGGTAGGCGCGGGCGAGGGCGTACACCCGCTCGCGCGGGCCGTCTGCGGCGGCGGTCGCGGCGCGCACCGCCGCGGCTAGCTCGGCGGCGCCCTCCAGGGCGACGGCGCCGATGATCTCGCGCTTGCCGCGGAAGTGGCTGTAGAGGACGGGCTGGCTGTATTCGATGCGCTCGGCGAGCTGGCGGGTGGTGACCGCGTCCCAGCCCTGCTGCTCGGCGAGTTCGCGGGCCGTGGCCACGATGAGGCGCTCGCGGCCCGCCCGTTCGCGCTGCTTGCGTTCCTGTACCGACATGACTCGATCCTATCACCGCTAGACAAGCGAGCGGCAGAAGTACTATCGTTGCCTCATCACCTAGCGATGCTAGATACCAAGAGGGGTCGTCATGCTCAACGCACTCGAGGTCGTCACCACCGTGGTCGTCGGCGTGATGGTGGGGGTGGAGTTCTCCGTCGCCTTCGTCATGAACCCGATCCTCAACGCGCTCCCCGAGGACAGCGGCCAACTCGGCCACGCCCACGGGGGCCGGATGCTCGGCGCCGTGATGCCGGTCTGGTACATCGGCTCGCTCGTCCTCGTCGCGGTCTGGGCCATCGCCGGATGGCACCACCACGGCACCGGCCTCGTCGTCACCGCCGGCGCGCTGCTGATCCTCACCGTGATCATGTCGCTCCTGCTGCTCGTCCCGATCAACAACCGGAACAAGACGTGGACCCCCGAGAACCGGCCCGCCGACTGGAAGCAGCAGATGAACCGCTGGGACCGCTTCCACTACGTCCGCGTCGCCGTCCTCATCGCCGCCTTCGCCCTGCTGGTCGCCGCCCTCACCTGATACCAAAGCCCCCGACATCCACTGGTTCACCCCTGTATGTCCACGGCTTTCACCCCGTCGGGGTGGGCCCGACAGGGCTTCGGATTACTGGCCCCGCGGGCCGACGCCGCACCGGTGGCGCGCAATCCCCACTCCCCGGGCGGCAACTGGCCGCCGAAATCCCGACATCCGGGAATGCAGCTGCCGCTCAGATCCCACAACTGCGATCCCGACAAACTACGCCCCTCGATCAGCCGCGTCCGCGCGGCCTGATCAGGCTCCACACGACTCAGCAAGCTCCACGAAGCTCACCAAGCTGACGAAGACTCGCAAGGAGAAGAACAATGTCGCTGAAGAAAATCAACACCGTCCTGGCCGCCGCCTTCATCCTCTTCATCCTCTGGTTCGGGACGGAGTTCATCCTGAGCCCGGAGACGACGGCGCCGAGCTTCGGCCTGCCGAGCTGGCCGTCCGGCGACGGCGGCGGCTTCCTGATCATCAAGGGAATCCGCGACGTCGTCCTGGCCGTGGTCCTGGGCATCCTGCTGGTGACGGGCCACCGCCGGGCGCTGGGCTGGGTGCTGCTGGTGGAGGCCCTTGCCGCGTACGGCGACATGACCACCGTGCTGGCCCACCACGGCTCCGTGGCCACCGCGCTCGGCGTCCACTGCCTGACCGCGACACTGATGGTGGTCAACGGCCTGCTGATAATGCGCGAGACCCGCAAGGCCGCGGCCGCTCCGGCAACGCCCGCCCCGCAGCCCGCCTAACGCCACCTTGGCGCGTGTCGGTATTCGCCTGTCAGCGCCCACCGGGAAGGCGAGGCGCACGAACTACTTCCAGTGGGCGGCGGCCTGGTCCCGTTTCTCCGGGATGGCGCAGCGCGGCCC
>JAWWOY010000511.1:0-2887 GCA_033851195.1 Kribbellaceae bacterium
GGGCGGCACCCAGCGCGCGCCGCAAACCGATCTCGGACACGCGTTCCAGCACCGACAGCAGTGTCACGTTGGCGATGCCGAGGCCGCCGACCAGCAGGGCGACCGCGCCGAGCAGCAAGAACAACGCGTTCAGGTCGGACTGGACCCCTTTCCGCACCGGACCTTGCACCGGCGGCGCGTCGACCTTCAGCGCGCTCGGGTTGTTCGGGTCGATCGCCACCGGCGCCTGCCGGGCGACCAGCTGGGCCGCGCCCACCTGGGTCCGGATCTCGACGACATCCGGCGATTCCAGCGCGTACGCCGCCCTGGCCGTGCCGTTCGGCATAATCACCGCGTCCTGCAGTTCGGCGCGTCCGGTCACCGAGTCCAGGATCCCGATCACCGTGTAGGCCTGGTCGCCAAGAAAGATCGCGGGCTGCGCGTCGACGCGGTTGATGCCGAGGCGTTCTGCCGCGTGCTTGCCCAGTACGACGACCCGGTCGGCGCGCTTGTCATGCCCGGAATCGAACAGCCGGCCGGTGCGCAGGCTCGCGCGGACCGCATCGAACAGGCCGGGCGAGGCAGCGATCACCGGGAGTGCGTGGCCGTCCTTCTGCGAGTCCAGCCCGGCGACACTTCGGACTACCTGGTCGCCGACGTCGATCACGCTCGCCGTGCCGACCGCATCCACCCCGTTCAGGCGGCCGATCCGATCGGGCGCGTCCCAAGGCAGTTGGGTCGCCGCCTCGCCTGATTGACCACCGTGGTCATCGGGCTGTACGACGACCCGGGTGGCCGCGGCGAGATCGAACCGCTGGGTGATCTGGCCCGACGCGGTCTGGCCGAGGCCCATCGTGCCGACCAGCGCGGCGATACCGAGAACCGTGCCCAGTGTGGTCAGGACCAGCCGGGTCGGGCGAGCGGCAACCCCGGCCAGTGCCTCGTCCAGCAGGTCCCGGAGCGCCGGACCACCCGACAACCTCCGCCTCCGCTTGCCGGACAACCTTCGCCGGACCGGGAAACCCGACGGGTCGCGGCCGGCTGAGCGGCGTACCAGGCCGGCCAGGGCGAGTCGGGGAGTCGTCCACAGACGGATGCGGATGCGACGAATGAGCGGCGGGTTCGGCTGCTCCGGAGCATGGCCCGGGGTTACCACTGGAGGGTTCCGTCGACGATGCGGACCTGGCGTTGGGCCCGCTGGCTGACGTGGTCGTCGTGGGTGATCACCGCGAGCGTCATGCCTTCGCTGTGCAGTTCGTCGAACACGTCGAGGATCGCCTCCGCGTTGGCGGTGTCGAGGTTGCCGGTGGGTTCGTCGGCGAGCAACAGGCTTGGTTCGGCGACCAGCGCCCGGGCGATCGCGACCCGTTGACGCTCACCGCCGGACAGGGTGGTCGGGGCGAATTCCATCCGGTGCGCCAGACCGACCCGGCGCAGCGCCGCCCGGGCCCGCTCGAGACGCTCGCGACGCGGCACCCCGACGTACACCATGGACAGCGCGACGTTCTCCAGCACCGTGCGGTGGTCGAGCAGGTGGAACGACTGGAAGACGAAGCCGATCCGCTCGCCCCGGAGCACCGCGCGGCGACGTTCGCGCAGGCTGGAGGTGTCGACGCCGTCGAGGCGGTAGACGCCGCCGGTCGGGTTGTCGAGCAGCCCCAGCAGATGCAGCAACGTGGACTTGCCGGAGCCGGACGGCCCGACGATCGAGAGGTACTCGCCGGACCCGATGCTCAGGTCCACCTCGCGGATCGCCTGCACTTCGGGCGGCCCGGGGAAGAACCGTCGTACGCCGATCATCTCCACCACTGGCGGGGGTAGCGCCACAGCTGTCGCCGTCATCGCCCGACCACGACCTGATCGCCTGCGGCAAGCTTCCCGCCGCCGACCGGGGTCACCTGGGCGTAGCCGTCGGCCGACAACCCGACGGTCACCTTGACCAGGTCGGTCTTGCCATTCCGCTGCACCTCGACCCGCGACTCCCCGTCGGGGCCGGCGGACAACGCGGCCACCGGTACGGCGAGCACCTTGCCGTTGGTGCTCTTGACCGGGATGGTCACCCGGACGTTGGCCGACCGGAGTTGCTCCAGCTGGCTCGCGGTCAGGGACTTCGGTGCCACCACCACGTTGAAGTGGTCACCGGAACGGGTGATCCGACGGACCGTGGCAGCGATCGGCGCACCGCCGAGGTCGAGGCTGGCCGGCAGTCCGACCTTCAGCCGCTCCTTCGTCTGGGCGTCGACCTGGATCGTGACCACCAGCGAGGCCCCGCTGGCGGACATTACCGTGCCATTGACCACACCGCCGCGCTCGACCTTCACGTCGTCCACCCGGCGCGGGAGCGTCTTCACGAAGACCACCTCAGACACCGGCAGCGGCGTACCGGCCTTGGCGTTCGCCTCCGACTGCGCAGTCAGGGCTTCGTCCAACCGGGTCTGCGCGTCATTGACGGCGCCGGTCTCGACCGAGGTGTCCTGGCCCGGCCTTGACGGAGCCGCCTTGGCTTGCTTGAGGGCTTGCTGCGCCTGGCGGAGGGCGCTCCGGGCCGCATCGACGTTCTTCTTCGCCGCGTCGACGGCCTGGGTGAGCTGCTCGTCCGGCGTAGGTGCGTCGTACCCGGCCGCGCTGTAGAGCCGCTCCACTGCACTGGCCGTGTTGCCGTCGTACACGCTGTTGACAGTCCCAGGATTGAAACCCAGCCGGTCCAGGGTCTGCTCCAGTTGGAGCACATCGGGGCCTCGGCTGCCGGGACTTAGCGTGCGATACATCGGGAGTACGCCAGCCAGGCCGATGACCGGGCGTCCGGTGATTTCCAGCAGGGCCTTGCCCTCCCGGATCGTTGAACCGACAGCCGGGACCTTGCCTGTGACGACTGCCGGGGTTCTGAGACCGCTGGTCTCGACCCGTA
>JAWWOY010000526.1:0-3492 GCA_033851195.1 Kribbellaceae bacterium
GCGACCTTGACCGGTTGTTCCGACGACGCGAAGTACTGCACGGAACTCGCGAAGGCGGCACCGGTCGTCGCCCAGATCGCCGGCGACGTCGCGAAGCTGAAAGCGGACGAGGCGAAATTGCTGTTCGACGAATCGAAGAAGCTCCAGAAACTCGCGCCGAATGACGTCCAGGACGACTGGAGAACGCTGAACGACTTCACCGCCAAAGTCGTTGCCGCGAAGAATGACAGCAAGAAAATCGCCGCCCTGCGGGATCAACTGCCGTCGGTGAGTCAGGCGGCCGACGCGATCCGGCGCAACGCCGGCGACGCCTGCAAAGTCACTCTGAACTGACCTGCGGCACCGCTGCGCTGCTGGGGCGCACACGCTGCGGAGTCGCCCGGAAGCAGCCCTGTCGATCAAAGTCTCCGCAACGCTGGGCAGTCGGAACGTCACTGAAAAGATCCCGGATCTTGGTACCGGCAGCTGCGTGGGCTGCCTCACGACGCGCTACGGCGCGGGTTGTTTGCTGCGAGAGGGACTCGTTGGTTAGGTTCACCTGCAAGCCACAAAACGGAACAGGTGAAACGGTGCCACTTCCATCTTTGACCCCGGATCAGCGCAAGGCAGCCCTGGACAAGGCCGCCGCCGCACGGCGCGAGCGTGCGGAGATCAAGAACCGGATCCGGCACTCGGGGGCGTCTCCGACGGTGGTGCTGCACGAGGGGCAGACCAATGACGTGATCGGCAAGATGCGGGTCAGCGCACTGCTCCAATGCATCCCGGGTGTCGGGAAGGTACGGGCGCAGCAGATCATGGAGCGAGCAGGTATCTCTGAGACGCGGCGGGTGCGCGGCCTGGGGACCAATCAGATCGCCGCGCTCGAACGCGAGTTCGCCGAGTGACCAGTGATCTGTTGTCGACCGATCTGATGTCGAGTGAGCTGGAGACAGGCGTGGACACGGGGAACGGTTCGGCGCAGGGCACGGGCCAGCAGTCGGGTCACGAGTCGGACAGCAGGTTGGGCGGGGCCCGGCTGACCGTGCTGGCCGGACCCACGGCGGTCGGCAAGGGCACGGTCGCGGCCGACATCCGGGAGCGGTTCCCCGAGATCTGGATCTCGGTCTCGGCGACCACCCGCAAGGCGCGGCCTGGTGAGGTGCACGGCGTGCACTACCTGTTCGTGTCCGACCAGGAGTTCGACCGGATGATCGCCGACGACGAACTGCTGGAGTGGGCGGTCGTGCACAAAGCCGCCCGCTACGGCACCCCGCGGCAGCCGGTGCTGGACAAACTGGCCGAGGGCCGGCCGGCGCTGCTGGAGATCGACCTGCAAGGTGCGCGGCAGGTCAGGGCGACGATGCCGGAGGCACATTTCGTCTTCCTGGCCCCGCCGAGCTGGGACGAACTGGTCCGCCGGCTGGTCGGCCGCGGGACCGAAACGGCCGAGGAACGGGAGCGCCGGCTGGAGACGGCTACGCTGGAGCTGGCGGCTGAGAAGGAGTTCGACGTCACCATCCTGAACGCGTCGGTGCGAGAAGCAGCCGATCAGTTGGTAAAGTTGATTCGATCACCCTCCATCTCTGGAAAGAGCTGAACCTTGTCTGCCAACCAGCCCGTCGCCATCGGCATCACCTCCCCGCCGATCGACGACCTGCTCACCCACACCGACTCCAAGTACAAGCTCGTCCTGTACTCGGCCAAGCGGGCGCGGCAGATCAACGCCTACTACTCCCAGCTCGGCGAGGGCCTGCTGGAGTACGTCGGGCCGCTGGTCGAGACCCACGTCCAGGAGAAGCCGCTCTCGATCGCGATGCGCGAGATCAACGAGGGCGTGCTGACCTGCACCGACATCGACCCGGAGGCCGAGGCGGAAGCCGCCGCAGCCGCCGCGGAGAAGTCCGCCTCTGAGTAACCAGCTGTCCATGACAGTGCCGATGACATGACCGATGACACCGTCAACCGGCCGTCGGTGGTTCTCGGCGTCGGCGGTGGCATCGCGGCGTACAAGGTCTGCGATCTGCTCCGCCGGCTGACCGAGTCCGGCCACCGGGTCCGGGTGGTACCGACCGCGGCCGCGCTGGAGTTCGTCGGCGCCGTCACTTGGGCTGCGCTTTCCGGTCAGCCGGTCACCGCCGACCCGTTCGACCACGTACACGAGGTCCCGCACGTCCGGATCGGCAAGGGCGCCGACCTTGTCGTGGTCGCCCCGGCCACCGCCGATCTGATCGCCAAGGCCGCGCACGGCCTGGCCGACGACCTGCTCACCAACACGCTGCTGACCGCGCGCTGCCCGATCCTGTTCGCGGCCGCGATGCACACCGAGATGTGGGAGCACCCGGCCACCCAGGCGAACGTGGCGACCCTTCGCTCCCGCGGCGTGACCGTACTGGAGCCCGCCGTGGGCCGGCTGACCGGGGCGGACACCGGCCGCGGCCGATTGCCCGAGCCCGCGGAGATCTTCGCGATCAGCCAGCTGATGCTTGCCGACGACGCGGCCCGCGCGGCCGGGCAGGAGGTGGCTGACCTCACCGGTCGGCACGTGCTGGTCAGCGCCGGCGGCACCCGCGAGCATCTCGACCCGGTTCGCTACCTGGGCAACTCCTCGTCGGGCAAGCAGGGGTACGCGCTGGCCCGGATCGCTGCCGCCCGTGGCGCCAAGGTCACCCTGGTCGCGGCCAACTCCGAGTTGCCCGACCCGGCCGGCGTCCAGGTCGTCCCCGTCACCAGCACCCAGGACCTGTACGACGAGATCACCGGCCGCGCGGCGGATGCCGACGCGGTCGTGATGGCGGCGGCTCCGGCTGACTTCCGCCCGGCGGACGTGGCCGAGCACAAGATCAAGAAGACCGCCGACGGCGCGGTCCCGGCGGTCAACCTGGTGCAGAACCCGGACATCCTGGCCACCGTGGCGCACGATCGCCGTCGCCCGGACCAGGTGGTGGTCGGCTTCGCGGCCGAGACCGGCGACGCCGAGCACAGCGTGCTGGAACTGGCTCGCACCAAGCTCGAACGCAAGGGCTGCGACCTGCTGGTGGTGAACGACGTCTCCGGCGGCAAGGTCTTCGGCAGCGACATCAACGAGGCAGTCATCCTGGACCGCGAAGGCGGAAACCTCCCGGTCCCCTCCGGCAGCAAGGACGCCCTGGCCGGCGTCATCTGGAATCTCGTCGCCAGCCGCTGGCACTGAGACTCGCCGACCAGATCCATCCGGTCAGGCATCCGGTCGGGCATCCGGTCGCGCATCCAGTCGGGCCTTCGGTCAGGCTGAGGCGGCCGGGATGCGGTGGCTGGGGCGGGGGTAGCCGGGGCGAAAGGCGGCCGGGTTGCCGGTGATGACCGATCGGGCGCCAGCGACGCCGTCGGCTGACTGCACGGCTGCCGCGACGGCGTTGTCGAGGGCTGTGGGGGAACAGGCAACCCTGGCGTTGAGCCAGACCTGGGCGTCGCGCAATGAGCCACCCGCGAGGTCGACCGAAGGGTCGGCGCCGGCGGCGGTGAGGCTGAGCTTGG
>JAWWOY010000553.1:0-3960 GCA_033851195.1 Kribbellaceae bacterium
GATAGGAAACGGGCCGGTGACAAGGGGAGTCCTCTCCGACTCTCGCTCACTGGAGCAGGTAGATGGTCGCGAACAGGGCAATCCACACCACGTCGACGAAGTGCCAGTAGTACGACACGACGATCGCCGAGACGGCCTGTTCGTGGGTGAACTTACGAGTCATGTACGTCCGGGCAAGGACGAACACGAAAGCGATGAGACCGCCGGTCACGTGCAGACCGTGGAACCCGGTGGTCAGGTAGAAGACCGACCCGTACGGCGAGGACGAGATGGTGATGCCCTCGTGTACCAGGGTGGCGTACTCGGTCACCTGGCCCGCGATGAACACCGCACCCATCAGGTACGTGAGGATGAACCACTCACGCATCCCCCAGGAGCGCGGGTTCGCCAGCGCGCCGGCGCGCCCGACCTTGCCGTGCTCGGCCGCGAAGACGCCGGCCTGGCAGGTGAAGGATGACGCGACCAGGATGAAGGTGTTGACCGAGGCGTAAGGGACGTTGAGGTGTGCGGTGGACAGTGCCCACAGCGACTCTGTACCCGGCGCCGCTGCCGCGGTCGTCACGGACCTGATCGTGAAGTAGGCCGCGAAGAGGGCGGCGAAGAACATCAGTTCGCTCGAGAGCCAGACGATCGTTCCGACACTGACCATGCTGGGACGGTCGTGATGTCCGTGTTCACGAGACGCTGGAAGCGCAGTTACGGTGGCCACGCGGTCATTATGTCGGTCCCGGTGTCCGACAGCACGACCACCCCCATGCATGTCGGCCAGTTCACGTTTCTACTGTTGAACAGTGCTTCCCACTCACGCCGGGCCGGGCGACCAGATCGCGCCGTTCACGCCGATGCGGCTGCTGACCGCCTGGACGTTCGAACCTGTGCTGCTGGGCGTGATCCTGATAGTCGGCGGCCTTTATCTGTACGGCGTGCACCGGCTGCACCAGCGCGGCGATCACTGGTCGAAGGGGCGGACGTTCGCCTTCTGTGGCCTGGGCCTGGGCAGCGCCGTGATCGCGACACAGTCGGCCCTCGGCACTTACGACACGGTGCTGCTCAGCGTGCACATGGCGCAGCACATGATCCTGTCGATGGTGACGCCATTGGCCTGCGCGATCGGGGCGCCCGTGACGCTCGCCCTCCGCACCCTGCCGGCCAAACCCCGCGGCTGGTTGCTTGTCCTGCTGCACTCGAGACTCGCGAAGGTGCTCTGTTTCCCGCTGGTCGGCTTCACCCTGTTCGTGCTGAGCCCGTGGGCGCTCTACTTCAGCGGCTGGTACGACGCTACGCTGCGCTCGGCGGCGCTGCACGATCTGTTGCACCTGCACTTCATCCTGGTCGGCGCGTTGTTCTTCTGGCCGTTGCTCGGACTGGATCCCGTGCCGGGCCGGGTGATCTACCCGTTCCGTTTGATGCTGACCTTCCTGACGCTGCCGTTCCACGCCTTCCTCGGCATCACGATCATGAGTTCGACGACGCTGATCGCGGAGGACTGGTACACCAGCTTCGGCCGCTCCTGGCCGCCGAGCCCGCTGCACGACCAGTTCATCGCTGGCGGCCTGCTCTGGGGCTCCGGCGACATCGTCGGCCTGTTCTTCTTCGGCGTCTTGTTCGTCCAGTGGGTGAAGGAGTCGCAGCGTGAGGCCAGGCGTGAGGACCGCCGGCTGGACCGGTTGGAGGAGCAGGCGCGTAAGGCCGGGCAGCCGCCCCGGTAGCATCTGCGATGTCCACTGGTCACAGACATACAGCTTGGGATGAATCGATGAGTTCAGAGCGTCCGCTGCAGGTGCTGGTCTATAGCGACGACCGTACGACGCGGGAGTCTGTCCGGCTGTCACTGGGCAAGCGCCCGGCGGCCGATCTGCCCGAACTCGAGTACATCGAGTGCGCCACCCAGCCGGCCGTGATCAAGAGGATGGACAAGGGTGGCATCGACCTGGTGATCCTGGACGGCGAGGCCGTACCTTCCGGTGGGATGGGGATCGCCCGGCAGTTGAAGGACGAGATGTTCCGGTGCCCTCCGGTGCTGGTGATCACGGGCCGCCCGCAGGACGCCTGGCTGGCCACCTGGTCCCGCGCCGAGGCGGCGGTGTCCCACCCGATCGACCCGATCCAGCTGGCCGAGGTGACCGCCGAACTGCTCCGGCAGCGGGTCGCCTCGCTTCCGGCGACCACCTGATCCGGGTCAGCCATGACCTCCCCGGTGACTGCGTACACCTGGCCGCAGGTGCTGAACCCGCTGCTGCGCCGCGAGGACCTGGATAGGCCCGCGACCGCGTGGGCGATGGAGCAGATCCTGTCCGGCGCGGCCTCCCCGGCGCAGCTGGCCGGCTTCGTGGTCGCGCTGCGCAGCAAGGGTGAGACGGTCGTCGAGGTCGAGGGCCTGGTCGCGACCATGCGGGACTTCGCCACCTTGGTGGACGTGCCCGGCCGGACCCTCGATGTGGTCGGCACCGGCGGGGACCAGGCCCACACGGTCAATATCTCCACCATGTCGGCGATCGTGGCGGCCGGGGCCGGGGCGAAGGTCGTCAAGCACGGCAACCGGGCTGCGTCGTCCGCCTGCGGCACGGCGGATGTACTCGAGGAGCTCGGCATCCCGCTGAACCTGACCGCGGCTCAGGTGGCCGAGGTCGCCGAGTTGGCCGGGATCACCTTCTGCTTCGCGCCGGCGTTCCACCCGGCGCTGCGGCACGCCGCCGTACCGCGTCGTGAGCTGGGCGTGCCGACCACCTTCAACTTCCTCGGTCCGCTGGCGAACCCGGGCGATCCCTCGGCTCAAGCCGTCGGGGTCGGGGACGGGCGGGTGGCCGGGCTGATCGCCGGCGTACTGGCCCGGCGGGGCATCGACGCGCTGGTCTTCCACGGCGACGACGGGCTGGACGAGCTCACCACCACGACCACCTCGAAGATCTGGGTCGTCGGCGGCGGGGTGGCGGCGGGGCCGATCACGCTGGATCCCCGCGAGCTCGGTATCGAGCCGGTGCCGGCCCAGGCGTTGCGCGGCGCCGACGCGACACACAACGCGAAGGTCGTCCGCGCCTTGCTGGACGGCGAGCGCGGCCCGGTCCGGGACGTGATCCTGCTCAACGCCGGCGCGGCACTGGCTGCCTATGACGCGGGCAGCGGCGCGCTGACGGATCGGATCAGGGTCGGCATGGAGCGAGCGACGGAGGCCATCGACTCCGGTGCCGCCAAGGCAGTGCTGGACCGCTGGGTCGCGGCCTGCGCGGAAGTCCGCACAGACCGCTGACAGCGTTCAAAGCTCAGTTGGCGAACGTGATCTCCTGGACCTTCGCGCGCCAGATCGGCAACCACTGCTGGGTCGAACCGGCGAAGTCACCAACGGCCACCATGCCGGTACCGTCGCCCCGGTCGATCACGGTGACCGCGACGGTCGAGTAGGTCTCCTTCAGTTTCGGTTTGCTGACCGCGACCCTGATGGTGACCTCGTGTCCGCGGTGGCCCTGCACGCTGATCGCCCGGTGGGTGGCCTTGCTGACGAACTTGACGTTCTTGTCGTAGAGCCGGACGACCGCGATCGAGGCGGCCTGGGCCGTCGCCGCCCTCAGCCCGGCAGGCGTGTTCGTGAACGGGATCGTCTTGTTCAGCCCGCCGAACGCGACGTAGTCGCCCCAGCTGTGGTTGCCGTCGTAGTTCTTGTGCACGGTCAGCCAGATTGAGGCGCCGCCGTACAAACCCGAATTCTCAAAGTTGTCAGACCAGGCCGAGGACAGGATCGGCATCGTGTCGTTGTTCGAGGCAACCATGTTGGAGCCGACCACTTTGCCGGTCGGCGGCGGGGTCGCGGTCGGCTTGACCGACGGGTTGACGGTCTTCAGCGGTGTCCCGTTCGCGGACGGCAGGTCCACCGGCGTCATCGCGTCGGCCTCGTTCCAGACCCAGGAAACGCACGACACCGTGGTGATGACAGCGACGACCAGCAGCGCCAGCGCCCCGACCAGC
>JAWWOY010000591.1:0-7217 GCA_033851195.1 Kribbellaceae bacterium
TGTGGCCGAGTTCGATCAGGTGGGCGAGTGCCACCTCGCCGCCGAGTACGTCGTCGACCGCGACCGAGCAGTGCTCGCCGTCGTCGATCGCGCGGTCGACCACGACCACCGGCGTACCGCGGGCGGGCAGGGTGATGAGGCGGGAGGAATCGGGATCGACCGGGGTGATCAAGACACCCTGGACCCGCTGCTGCTCTAGCAGGTCGAGGTAGTCGGCCTCGCGTCCGGCGTCTTCGTTGCTGTTGCAGAGGAACACCGACAGGCCGGCGTCACGCGCCGCATCCTCGACTCCGCGGGCCACATCGGTGAAGAACGGGTTGCCCGCGTCCAGCATCAGGTAGGCCAGGATCCGGCTGCTGCCGGCTCGCAACTGCCGGGCGGACTCGTTGCGCACGAACCCG
Source organism: Kribbellaceae bacterium (assembly GCA_033851195.1). GTDB lineage: Bacteria > Actinomycetota > Actinomycetes > Propionibacteriales > Kribbellaceae > Kribbella. Next base: position 402 of record JAWWOY010000591.1, read on the forward strand.
AGCGACTCCATCGCCTGCTCGACCCTGGCCCGGGTGGTCGCGCTGACCAGTTCGGGCCGGTTCAGCACGTTCGAGACGGTGCCCAGCGAGACCCCGGCCGCGGCTGCGACGTCCTTGACGCCGGCCGCCGACCTGATCGGCACACCGTTGCGCGCGCGTCCGCCCGCTGCCCGACCTGGTGCCATCCGACCTCCCTGGTTGAAACGTGATAGCGGACGAAGCGTAACCCCATCAGAGGCGATTCCGGCACGAATCACAACGAGGTCTTGACGGGTGAACATGGCGGCGCATACTTTCGTGCCATCTTCTTGAAACCTTTCAGCACGGATGAGCGGAGGCGAGCATGCCGGCTGAGAAGCCGCTGTTGCAGGTCCGCGAGGTGTCGAAGTCCTTTGGTGCCGTCGCAGCTGTGCAGAACGTCTCGTTCGACCTGTCCGGCGGAGAGGCGCACGCGCTGGTCGGTGAGAACGGCGCGGGCAAGTCGACGATCGTCAAGATGTTGGCCGGCGTGCACCGCCCGGACAGCGGCGCGCTCGAGATCGACGGCACCTCGGTGGAGCTGAACACGCCCGCCGATGCCAAGGCCGCGGGCATCGCGGTGATCTACCAGGAGCCCACCCTCTTCCCGGATCTCTCGGTCGCGGAGAACATCGCGATGGGCCGTCAGCCGCTCGGCCGCCTGAACACGATCGACCGTACGGCGATGAACCGGCAGGCAGGGCAGCTCTTCGCCCGGCTCGGTGTCTCCATCGAGGCCAGCCGCCCGGCGCGTGGTCTGTCCATCGCGGATCAGCAGTTGGTAGAGATCGCGAAGGCCCTCTCCGCCGAGGCACGGGTAGTCGTGATGGACGAGCCGACCGCCGCGCTGACCGGCGTCGAGGTGGAGCGGTTGTTCGCCGTGGCCCGGTCGCTGCGGGACGACGGTGCCGCGCTGCTGTTCATCTCGCATCGGTTCGAGGAGATCACCGCACTGTGCGAGCGGGTCACGATCATGCGCGACGGCAAACACGTTTCAACCGATCTGCTCGCCGACGTCACCGTGGACGAGATGGTTCGGCGGATGGTCGGCCGCGACCTGGGCGCGCTGTTCCCCAAGCAGGACGTCGAGCCCGGCGCGGTCGTCCTGACAGTCGACCGAATCAGCCGGGACCCGGTCTTCGCCGACGTGTCGTTCGAGGTCAGGGCCGGCGAAATCGTCGCGCTGGCCGGACTGGTCGGGTCTGGGCGGTCCGAGGTTGTGCAGTCGATCTTCGGGGTCGACCCGCGCGACGCGGGGACGGTGAAGATCGGCGGCAAGACGCTGAAGGCCGGATCGCCGCGGGCGGCGATGGCAGCCGGTGTCGCGCTGGTGCCCGAGGATCGCCGCCAGCAGGGCCTGGTGATGGAGTTGTCGATCGAGCGCAACGTCACCCTGCCCAGGTCGCGCGCCCTGTCGAAGCTGGGCTTCCTGTCCGGTGGCAGCGAACGGCGTTCGGCCAAGGAATGGACCGAGCGGCTGCGGACCAAGTACCGCCGCCTCAGCGATGAGGTCGGCACGCTGTCCGGCGGCAACCAGCAGAAGGTCGTGCTGGCCAAGTGGCTGGCGATGGCGCCGCGGTTGCTGATCGTCGACGAACCCACCCGCGGCATCGACGTCGGGACCAAGGCTGAGGTGCACCGGTTGATGTCGGGCCTCGCGGCGGAAGGGGTCGCCGTACTGATGGTGTCGTCTGAGCTGCCCGAGGTGCTCGGCATGGCCGACCGGGTGCTGGTGATGCGGGAGGGCCGGCTGGTCGCGGAGTTGGACCGTGAGGGAGCCACTGAGGAATCGATCATGTTCGCGGCCATGGGCCAGGAGGTCTCGGCATGACGGCCGTCGAACTCCAGGGCGTGACCACCAAGCGGTCATCTCTCGACGTGGTGCTGAGGGCGCGCGAACTGGGCATCGTGCTGGCGCTCGCGCTGCTGGTCGCGGTGACCGCGATCTCGAACCACCGGTTCCTGTCCGGGCAGAGCATCCGCGACATCCTGCTCGGTACTGCGATCCTCGCCGTGCTCGCGGTTGGCCAGGCCGTGGTGGTGATCACTCGCAACATCGACTTGTCGGTCGGCTCGGTGCTCGGCCTGAGCGCCTTCACTGTCGGCACGCTGCTGCGGGATCACCCGGGAATGCCGGTGATATTGGCGCTGCTGGTCGGTGCGGCTGTCGGAGGGGTTTGCGGCGCGCTCAACGGAGTGCTGGTCCGCTATGGCAACGTGCCAGCCCTGGTGGTGACGCTCGGGACGCTCTACGTCGTTCGAGGGATCACCTACTTCTGGGCCGGTGGCCAGCAGATCAACGCCGACAAGTTGCCTTCCGGCTTCCTGGACTTCGGCAACGCGACCCTGCTCGGCATCCCTTACCTGGTGCTGATCGCGCTCCTCGTGCTGGTGGTGACCGCCGTGGTCCTGCGCAACTACCGGGTCGGCCGTGAGCTCTATGCGATGGGCTCGAGCCCGCAGGCGGCAAGGCTCGCGGGCCTCGCGGTCGGGCGGCGTACGATCGGCGCCTTTGGCGTCAGCGGCGCACTGGCCGGGCTGGCGGGGGTGCTGTTCGCGGCAAGGTTCGGCACGATCGATGCGGCGGCCGGCACCGGCTACGAGCTCAATGTCGTTGCCGCCGTGGTGGTCGGCGGGGTCGCTGTCTTCGGTGGCAGCGGCACTGTCTGGGGTGCCGCACTCGGGGCGTTGCTGCTGACAACTATTGGCAGCTCGCTCGCGGTGCTGGAGATCAACCAGTTCTGGCAGCAGGCGATCGTCGGCGGCCTGATCCTGCTGGCGATCGGCGCCGACCGGCTGGTCGCGGCCCGGGTTGCCGCGTCGCTGAAGAAGCGAGGTTCCCATGTCAGCTGAGCAGACAACCTCTCCCGCGGCCGGGCTGGTACCGAGGCTGGCGAACTGGAACGTGGCGGTTGTGGTCGTCACGGTGCTGGTGCTGATCGTCGCTTCCGGCACCGTCGACAACTTCGGCAGCTCGCAGAACTTCGGCTTCCTGATCCTGGATCTGTTGCCGATAGCCCTGGTCGCGTTGCCGATGACCTTCATCATCGTGACCGGCGAGATCGACCTATCGGTGGCCAGCACACTCGGTCTGTGCAGCGCGGTGATGGGCTCGCTGTGGAACTCGAACCAGCCGATCGAGACGATCATCCCGATCTGCCTGCTGCTCGGTGCCGTGCTCGGCGCGATCAACGGCTTCTTCGTGACAATGCTCGGTCTGCCTTCGCTGGCGGTGACCATTGGCACCCTCGCGCTCTACCGCGGCCTGGCGTTCGTCGTACTGGGTGATGGCGCAGTGGCCGATTTCCCCGCGAACTACACCGACTGGGTGACGGGCAACATCGCCGGTACGTCGATCCCGAACGTGTTGATCATCATCGTCGTACTGGCACTGGTCTTCGGCGTCGTGCTGCATGCGACTCCGATCGGACGGGCGGTCTTCGCCGTCGGGGCGAGCGAGCAGGCGGCTCGGTTCGCGGGGGTCAGGCCGGGCCGGGTGAAGTTCTGGCTGTACGTCGCAAGCGGTCTGGTGGCGGGTCTTGCCGGCGTGCTCTGGACGCTGCGGTACTCCAGCGCCCGGGCGGACAACGGCGCCGGCCTCGAACTGGCGGTGGTGGCTGCTGTCCTGCTCGGCGGTGTCTCCATCTTCGGCGGTCGCGGTGCTCTGCCCGGGGTGATCGCAGGTGTGGTCCTGCTGGCCTCGCTGCAGAACGCCCTCCGGCTGTCCGACGTATCGAACGAAGCGCTCAACGTCGTCACCGGTGTACTGCTGATCGTCTCGGTGCTGGCCCCCAACCTCGCAAATGCCGTCCGCGGCGCTGTACAGCGGCGCCGCCATCGAATCAGTCCCCTCTAAAGGCCCCGTCAGTACTGTCCAGAAAGGACATCGGAAATGACTTTCCGCATCTCACGCCGCGCGGCGGTACCGCTCTCGACGGTGGCCGTCGTGTCCCTTGCGCTGACTGCCTGTGGCGGCGGCACGACCAAGTCCAGCACCGCGAACCAGAGCACCGCGCCGACGACCTCCACCTCGGCGGCGGATCCGAACGCGCCGCTGAAGGAAGGCCTCAAGATTGCCTACCTGCCCAAGCAGCTGAACAACCCGTACACCGACGTCGAGGTGGGCGGCGGCAAGGTGGCGGTCGCCGAGGTGAAGGGTGAGTACAAGCTGGTCGGCCCGAACGACGCCAGCGCCTCGTCCCAGGTCAGCTACATCAACACGCTGATCCAGCAGCAGCAGAACGTCATCGTGGTCGCGGCCAACGACCCGAACGCGGTCTGCCCGTCGCTGAACCAGGCCCGCAAGGCCGGTATCAAGGTCGTTTCGTTCGACTCCGACGCCTCGAAGAGCTGCCGGGACGCGTTCATCAACCAGGCCACCACCCAGGGCATCGGCGAGAGCCTGGTCAAGATGGCGAGCGAACTGGCAGGTGGTTCGGGCGAGATCGCGGTCCTGTCCGCGACGCCCAACGCGACCAACCAGAACTCCTGGATCGCGGTGATGAAGAAGGAGTTGGCCAAGCCGGCGAACGCCAAGCTCAAACTGGTCAAGGTTGCCTACGGCAATGACGATGACCAGAAGTCATTCACCGAGGCACAGGGGCTGCTGCAGTCCTACCCGAACCTCAAGGTGATCGTGTCACCGACCACCGTCGGTATCGCGGCAGCGTCCCGCTACGTGAGCGCCTCCAGCTACAAGGGCAAGGTCGCGATCACCGGGCTGGGCCTGCCGAACCAGATGCGTCAGTACGTGAAGGACGGCACCGTCAAGAAGTTCGCCCTCTGGAACCCGGCGGATATCGGCTACCTCGCCGCGTACGCCGGCGCGGCGCTATCGTCCGGGCAGGTCACCGGCGCGCAGGGCGAGAAGTTCAAGGCCGGCAAGCTCGGTGAGTACACCATCGGCGCGGACGGAGAGATCGTGCTCGGCCCACCGACCGAGTTCACCGCCGCCAACATCGACAAGTTCAACTTCTAGGCCTGCCTGTGCGTTACTGCTTCTGCCTCCAGGTCAGGCCCGACCGTCTCGACGAGTACGTCGAGCGGCACCGGGCCGTCTGGCCGGACATGCAGGAGGCCCTGCGGGACTCCGGCTGGCACAACTACTCGCTCTTCCTGCGCGACGACGGCCTACTGATCGGGTACGTCGAAGCGGACGACCTTGCGGCGGCTCAGCAGGCAATGGCCGCGACTGACGTGAACACCCGCTGGCAGGCGGAGATGAGCGCCTTCTTCACCGGGATTGACGGGCGGCCGCCGGACGAGTCCTTCCTGTTGCTGCCCGAGATCTTCCACCTGACCGAACCCATCAGCACTAGTTCTGAGGACTGATATGACAACCGTGACCGAAGCTTTGAACCGTCAGGTGATCGAGCTGCCCTCCTGGGCGTTCGGCAACTCGGGGACCCGGTTCAAGGTGTTCAGCCAGCCCGGCGTACCGCGGTCGCCCGAGGAGAAGATCGCCGATGCCGCGGTCGTGCACAAGCACACCGGCGTCGCGCCGAGCGTGGCCCTGCACATCCCGTGGGACAAGGTCGACGACTACGCCAAGCTCGCCGCCTACGCGCAGGAGCAAGGCGTGCGGCTCGGAGCGATCAACAGCAACGTCTTCCAGGACGACGACTACAAGCTGGGCAGTGTCACCAACCCGGATCCCCGAGTACGCCGGAAGGCGACGGATCACCTGCTGGAGTGCGTCGACATCATGGACGCCACTGGTTCGAGAGACCTCAAGCTGTGGTTCTCCGACGGCACGAACTATCCGGGTCAGGACGACCTGTGGGACCGGCAGGACCGGCTCTCGGCCGCGCTGCACGAGGTGTACGAGCGGCTTGGCGACAACCAGCGGATGCTGCTCGAGTACAAGCTGTTCGAGCCCGCCTTCTACGCGACCGACGTACCGGACTGGGGGACGTCGTACGCGCACTGTCTGGAACTGGGGCCCAAGGCAACGGTATGCATCGACACCGGGCACCACGCACCGGGCACCAACATCGAGTTCATCGTGGCGTTCTTGCTCCGCGCCGGGAAGCTGGGCGCGTTCGACTTCAACAGCAGGTTCTACGCCGACGACGACCTGATGGTGGGGGCGGCGGACCCGTTCCAGCTGTTCCGGATCATGAACGAGATCGTTCGCGGCGACGCGCTGGACCCGGACCGCGGCATCGCCTTCATGCTTGACCAGTGCCACAATATCGAGGCGAAGATCCCGGCCATCATCCGCTCGGTGATGAACGTCCAGGAGGCGACCGCGAAGGCGCTGCTGGTCGACCGCGACGCGCTGCGCAAGGCCCAGCAGGACGGTGACGTGCTGGCCGCGAACGCCGCGATCATGGACGCCTTCAACACCGACGTCCGCCCGCTGCTCGCCGACCTGCGAACCGCGCAAGGCCTGGACCCCGATCCGGTGGCCGCCTATCACCGCAGTGGCTACTTCGAGCAGATCACCAAAGACCGAGCCGACGGCCAGCAGGCCGGATGGGGAGCATGACAGTGTCTGAACCAGCCGCCGCCGAACTTGTTGCGCGTAGCAACAGATTGGGCGCCGACCCGCGCAACACGAACTACGCGGGCGGCAACACGTCCGCGAAGGGCACGGCCACCGACCCGGTGACCCAGCAGCCCGTCGACCTCGTCTGGGTGAAGGGTTCCGGGGGCGACCTCGGCACGCTCACTGCCGCAGGACTGGCGGTACTGCGGCAAGACCGGCTGAACGCCCTCGTCGAGGTCTACCCCGGCGTGGACCGCGAGGACGAGATGGTCGCGGCCTTCGACTACTGCCTGCACGGCAAGGGCGGG
>JAWWOY010000760.1:0-3703 GCA_033851195.1 Kribbellaceae bacterium
GCGAGGTGGGGCGCCTAGGCTGGCGCACCATGGACTTGGATTCCCGACAGCAGACGATGTTCGACCTGCCGACCGTGCGGCTGCCACCTTTCGGGGAGCTCGCTGCCGCCGGGCGTCGCTGCGAGCGGCTTCAGACTGTACGCCGACTGGCTGAATGGGTGGGGGATCGCCGGGTCACGAAGGCGGGCAATCTCACCCTCGCCGACGCGCGGGCCGCCGTACAGGAGCTCGGTCTTCCGGACTATCCATCGGCGCGGACGGCCAACCGCTTCCCCGAGCTGCACACGTTGTGGCGTCTGGCCGTCGAGCTGGAATTCTTGGAGGTCAAGAACGGCCGGGCCGAGTTCGGCGCGGCGTTGCAGGCTGACTCGGACAGCGAGATCGTCGAGCTGTGGGTCGACCTGCTGTCGATCACTTTGCACGATGCGGTGGAGCAGCCGGGGGACGAAGCAAAGCTGATGCCGCTGTTGGTAGGCCTTTACCTGACCACTGGCGGCGTCACCATTGACGACCTGACCACCCACGTCGCGGCCGCATCGTTCGATGTGGGAGTGGACGAGATCACCACGGCGCTCCGATCGATCAACCCGCAGTTCCTCGGGATGGCCTTCGCGCCGATCGTGCAGAGCCATTTGGCGAGGCTGGAAGGCATAGATGCGGTGGTGCTGGACGGCGAGCAGGCCCGACTCACCGATCTGGGTCGGTTCGGCCTGGCTTGCCGGTTCGAGCTGGGCGGGATCGGCGCACCTTTCGTAACCGATCTGGCTGAGGCGACGGTGGCTCAGATACTCGATCTGGGGCTGACCGAGGACCAGAATGCGCTCTTCGACGAGTGGCTCGCCGCGCGTGGGGTGGAGTCGGCGATCGAGAGCATCTTCGAGCACGCGCGTGGCGGTACGCCGTTGCATCGGGTGGTGGCCTTCGGGATGCTCAACCAGTTCGGCCCGGAGGCGGGCGAGAGGATCCGGGCTTGTTCCGACGATCGGGATCTGCGCCCGCACGCGAATGCCTGGTTGAACGCGCGTGGCCTGCCGGCCGAGGAGGCAACGCTGGACGACCTGCACAGGGTGTTCATCGACATGGTCGCCGCTGATCTGGACGATGCTGACGGTGACGCTCTGGCCGTACGCGATTCGATCCGCGAGCTTGCCGAGGACGCGGAGTACGACGCTGTGCAGTTGTTCGAGAACCTCTGGCAGTGCGAACATCCGCAGACCCTGGAGGTGTTGGAGGCACTTTCTCGGCACCACCCGGATCCGGCTGCAGCCAAGGCCGCGCGGAAAGCTGTTCGCTCTGCGGCTGGTGGATCTCCTGCTTCGTCGCTGACTACGACGTACCAACTGAAGGTGACTCTGAAGGGCACGAAGCCGCCGATCTGGCGTCGGATCGAGGTGCCGGGGTGGATCGCGTTGTCCGGTCTGCACGCGGTGATCCAGGTGGCGATGGGCTGGACGAACTCTCATCTGCACGAGTTCGCGATCGGCGGATGCCAGTACGGCGAGATCGACGATGACGCGCCGGAGGAACTCCTCGGTGAGGCCGGCTACACGTTGGCCGAGGTGGCTGGCGAGGGGGAGCGGTTCGAGTATCTCTACGACTTCGGCGACGGCTGGGATCACGCGGTGACGATCGAGAAGGTTGTGCCCAGCTCGGGCGACGCGTCGGTGGCGCGGTGCCTTGCCGGTCGTCGGAATTGCCCGCCTGAGGACGTGGGTGGGGCTTCAGGTCTGGGGGAGCTCCTCAAGGCCTACGACGATCCGGCGCACGAGAAGCACTCGTACTACCGCGACTGGCTTGGCGACGGTTACGACGCCGCAGCCTTCGACCTCGACGAGACGAATGCCGAACTAGCCAAGTTCAACTTGGACGGCAGCGTTGAGTGGACCGAAGCGTCTAGTCTCCCGTGATGGCCGCTAGAGGCCGAGGTCGCGCAGGAACTCCGGCTTGTAGACCTGCAGGAGCACGTACCGCTGATCCGGGACCTCTACGTCCTCGTCGTCCTTGGGGGCGCTGTCCTGCTCCGGGGCTGTGACGTCGCTCGGGTCCGTCCACTCCTGTGTGGCCGGATTCCAGCGGGTCAGGGTGTAGTCCGCGCTGAGATGATCGTCGGAGACCACCTCGCGGATTGTGCGCTCGGCCTCCCGAGCGTCCTCCTCGGTGTGCGCGTAGATGAGCAGCCGCGAGCCGTCCCGGGTCACGGTTACCCGGTTGTTGAGGCGCTTGCGGGCGTCATCATCCAGGTCGAGGGCCCGGAGCCGCTCCCAGAACGAAAGCCCGTGCGCCCCGTCGTTGAGCTCAACCTCGACCCGATATTCATCCGCCATGCGCCACACCCTACCGACCCCGCGATGCGCACCCGCGAAAGCCCTCCCCGACGTCTGGGCCATCTGAGCCGTGACCCGCCCAAGCGTGATCCGGGACCTGAACCTCGGACGAAGACGCCTCTGCCTGGCACGTCGCCGCAGCGCCTCACCCGGCACGGATGAGCTGATCGTCTGCCGTGGCTGCAAGGCTTCAGCCGTCGTCATGAGTACCAGTCGAGAGGAGAAGCAGCGGCGACGCTTACCGTATTGGAAGTTCGCCAGTCCCAACGGGGCAGACGGCGCGGTCTACACCTTGGAGGCGGCTTCTCATCGAAATGGATGATTCACAAGCCGTGGGGGTTCTCGTCGAGGGTTCCTTGGGCGGCTTCGGCGCCGGCTTTGGTGGCCTTGCCCTTGAGGATGTACTCAAAGCAGACCGCGATCATCGCGCCAATGATCGGGCCGGCCAGATAGATCCAGTAGTCGGTCAAGTTCCAAGCGATCAGCTCGGGGCCGAGCGAGCGGGCCGGGTTCATCGACGCACCTGAGACGGGCGCACCCCACACCGACACCAGGCCGATGTACGTGCCGACCGCGATCGCGCCGTTCATCCCCACGTTGCGCGCCCCCGACGCCGTGCCCAGGATCACGCTGACCAACCCCAAGGTCAGCACCGCCTCGGTCAGCATTGCCACCCACAGGCTCAGGCCACGGGTGGGTTGGGTAGCGCCATTGATGATTCCGCCGTACATCAGCTGCAGGAACCCGGCCGCGAGCACCGCTCCGACCACTTGCGCGATGAGGTAACCCGGCACCCGGCGCCACGGGAAGTTCCCGCGGACCGCGAAGGCCAACGTGACCGCCGGGTTCAGGTGGGCACCGGAGATCGTGCCCATGAAGAAGATGATCCCCATCACCATCATGCCCGGCGCCAACGCCTTCATCGCTAGGGTCAAGTCAGCACCGAATGCCTTGGCCCCGATGACGCCTCCGCCCGCCGCCACCAGGACCAGGAGGAAGGTGCCCCACATCTCACTGAACAGTCGCCGGTACTCCAAGCGGCTGTCGTCGAACTCCATCTCGCGGCGGCGAGCCAAGGACGACCGACGTTCCAACCATGCCAAGGCCGGCTCTCCGCTTGCACCATCGATGTCGCTCACTGCGGTCATCTCCGTTTCGAAGCGCTGGCTCGTTCCGAGGGGTCGATCGACACTCGCGACCGGCGTGATCCAACGGGACGACCATGAGAACCCGCCCAGCATGTTGCGGTCATCATCCGAGCCGGGGGATATCGGTGAGTGGGAGGGGTCGCGGCGCAGGAGGCGCTGGTGCGTCGTACGCCGTTGCGCGCGATTGGAAGTGATAGTGGTTTTTCAGATCAAGATGGTGCTGAGTTGGCG
>JAWWOY010000766.1:0-9628 GCA_033851195.1 Kribbellaceae bacterium
TAGCCGGGAGCGATGATGCCGTCGCACGCAAGCCGCTGCAGGAACCCACCGAGCTCGGCGTCGACCGGGTGAGAGACGGCGACGAAGTCCCCGTACGACGACTTGGGGTCCGCATCGCGAGCTCGTACATAAGCACTGGTGACGCTGCCACTGGCGGGCTTGATGCCGTACGTCGTACTGATGGCGGTGTCGACTGGACCAGCAAGGGCAGCGCCGGCAGGGGAGACGTGTTTGAACGATGCGGCTGCCGGGCGATCGAACGCTGTGCCGGCCTCCTGGACGAGCTGCCAAGCGCCTACGGCATCGAGGATGTTGATGTAGGACGGCTCGCCACTGATCAACCGAATCGGTGCGCGATCGGGGTGGACCGGCGAGATCGTGGCGGGCTGGTGGGGATTCGTGCCGTACCGCAGTCGCATTCGGGTGCCTCCGGGAGCAGGTACTGCCAACGGAAGGCGCCCAGGCGGACGACGCCGATCAATACGTCTGATCGCTCCCCGGTGGTACTCCACCCTCGCCAGTCGCGATCACCACCAGCCTAGGTGACTACGGGCTAGGTGGTAGTCACTCGCGGGTCGTTCGGCTCGGGTAGGCGACGTAGGCGAAGCGGGTGCTGTCCGGCGACCAGCTCGGCACATTCATGGTGCCTTGGCCGCCGAAGAGCGTGGCGACCTCGCGGATCCGGCCGTCGGCATCGAGCAGTCTCAGCCGTACGTCGTCGATGTCCGCAGGATGACCGAGAGTGCCGGCCGGGAAGCTGACGTAGGCGACCTTGGACCCGTCAGGCGAGGGGTGCGGGAACCAGTTGACCCGTTCGTCATGGGTGAGTTGCTCGATGGTGTGGCCGGAGACAGAAACCCTGAACAGCTGGGCATGCCCGGGCAAGGTCGAGGCGCGCTCGGAGTTGAAGTAGATCCACTTACCGTCCGGGCTGTACTCCGCGCCGTCGTCGGCGTACTCGTCATTAGTGATCTGGACATCCTCGCCACCCGCGGCCGGGATCGTGTAGATGTTCGTGATCCTCCTGCCATCGGTGTGGTTCTCCAGCCCGATGTACGCGAGGGTGCTGCCGTCCGGCGAGATCCCGTGCAGATAGTGGTGGAAGCCGGGGCCACGATCATTGGTCACCCGTCTCGGGGAACCACCCGCCATCGGTACGGCGTACAGGTGGCCGTCATCGGCGGACACGTACACGGAGGTCCCGTCCGGGCTGAGGACGTGGTCGTTGTTGATCGCCGGCACACCGCCCAGGTCGATCTGTTCAGGCTCGATCTGCTCGGGCCGCCGGTCGCCTGCGGCCGGTATCCGGAAGAGGTGACCGTCGCCGTTGACGACCAGCCAGTCACCGTCGCTGGTCCAGTTCGGCGCCTCGAACAGAAGAGTGGAAGAGCTGTTGACGAGTCGATGCTCACCTGTGATCACGTCGACGACGTAGAGCTCGGCGTGCTGGCCCGGGCGGAGAGTACGTGGCATGGATCGTCAACATAGCCGAGGTTCGCGCCGGGCAGCACGGATTGTCACCGGTTGAGATCGCACGTTGCGGAGCGGCTGAGCGTGCGGGATTCACGTAGCAGCGAGGCAGGGGTACGGTTGCAGTCGATGCGCACGCTCGTGCGGTCACCTGCAGGATGCGCCGATGTCGCTTCCCCTCGCGTCGTGGATCGTCGCCGCGTTGATCGTGGCGGAGACGTTTGTGGTGTACCCGTTGTGCCGGGTCGCGCCGGAGGTCTCCGTGAGATTGGCCTATCTCGTAGGTGCGTTGCTGGTCTCGAGCGTGTGGGGGCTGGCGCTGGGCGTGGTTACCGCGGTGCTGAGCGCCCCCGTTATTGGCTTCTCTTACGTCCTGCCGTCGGAGGCTGTCGTTGGCTGCGATTCGCAGGGCGCGGCGGCGCTCATGATCGTGCTTGCCGTCGCGGTGGTGATCTGCTCGGTCACGGCGCCGGTTCGGCCGCGGTTGATCGGGACTGGTGAGCAGCGAGGGGAGGGCGAGCGCCGTTGAGCGGTGAGGAGTTGCGGGTACTGGCCGCGGAGCAGGCGGCGTTGCGGCGGGTCGCGACGCTGGTGGCGCGTGGGGTGCCGCCGCAGGAGGTGTTCGCGGCGGTCACCGACGAGGCCGGCCGGCTGCTTTCCGTCGAATACGCGCACCTGGGCCGCTACGAGCCCGACGCTTCGATGACCATCCTCGCCGCCTCGGGCAGGTCAGTCGACAAATTTCCCGTCGGCCGTCGATGGAGCCTTCGGGGGAAGAACGTCAGCACGATCGTCTTCGAGACCGGCCGGCCGGCCCGGATGGACAACTTGGCCAGTGCCTCCGGGCCGCTCGGTGACGCTGCCCGCGAGGACGGGATCGGGGCAGCCGTCGGGACGCCGATCATCGTGGAGGGCCGCCTTTGGGGGGCGATGGCGATCGGTTCGCTCCGGGAGCAGCCGCTGCCGGCGGACACCGAGGCGCGCCTGACGTCTTTCACGAAGCTTTTGGCGACGGCGATCGCGAACGCGGACAGCCGCGCCGAGCTCGCCCGGCTGGCCGAGGAGCAGGCGGCGTTGCGGCGGGTCGCGACGCTGGTGGCGCGCGGCACACCGCCGCAAGAGGTGTTCGCGGCGGTCACCGAGGAGGTCGGGCGGCTGCTCGGCGTGCACCTCGCCGGAATGGCCCGTTACGAGAGCGACGACACGTTGACTGTCTTGGCTACCTGGGCCGCCGAAGGTGAGCACCCCTTGGTTCCGGGTCCGTGGCCGCTCGAAGGTGGCGATCTGGGATCGACGATCTGGAGGACAGGCCGACCCGTCCGGATAGACGATTACCATGGCGTTCCCGGGCACATCGCCGCGTTCGTCCGAGAAGAGCTCGGGATCAGGTCCTCGGTCGGCAGCCCGATCGTCGTCGAGGGGCGATTGTGGGGTGCTCTGTTCGCCCACTCGAAGCAGACCCACCAGCCGCTCCCGCAGGACACCGAATCGCGTCTCACGGGCTTCACAGAGCTCGTCGGCACGGCGATCTCGAACGCGGAGAGCCGCGCCGAGCTCGCCCGGCTGGCCGAGGAGCAGGCGGCGTTGCGGCGGGTCGCGACCCTGGTGGCGCGCGGGACACCGCCGGAGCAGGTGTTCGCGGCGGTCATCGAGGAAGTCGCGCAGTTGCTTCCCGCCGAGTTCGCGGCCATGGGCCGCTACGAATCCGACGGCACGATGACCACCGTCGCGACCTCGGGCCAGGTACACGACCGTATCCCCGTTGGCCGCCGGTGGACCCTTGAGGGGAAGAACGTCAGCACGATCGTCGCGAAGACCGGCCGTCCTGCCCGGGTCGACAGCTATGCCGATGCCTCCGGCCCGATCGGTATCACAGCCCGCGAGGAGCAGATCGGTTCAGGCGTCGGGGCGCCGATCAACGTCGAGGGGCACCTCTGGGGGGTGATAGCCACCTACTCACTCCCGGAGCAGCCGCTGCCGGCGAACACCGAGGCGCGTCTCGCCAACTTCACGGAGGTTGTGGCGACGGCGATCGCGAACGCGGAGAGCCGAGCCGATCTCGCCCGGCTGGCTGAGGAGCAGGCCGCTTTGCGCCGGGTCGCGACCCTGGTGGCGCGCGGGACGCCGCCGGCCGAGGTGTTCGGGGCCGTCACGGAGGAGGTGGGGCTTCTCCTGCGCGTCGAGGACACGACAATGTGCCGCTACGAGGCCAACGGGACGGCCACCGTCGTCGCGAGCTGGGGTGCGCTTGACACCGCTTTCATTCCGGTCGGCGCGCGGGTGACCGTGGAAGGGGACAACGTCACCGGGCGGGTGCTGCGCACTGCCCGTCCCGCCCGCATCGACGACTACGCGAATGTCACCGGCTCCCTCGGGGATTACGGGCGCGAGGTGGGCCTTCAATCGATGGTCGGCTGCCCGATCGTCGTCGAAGGACACCTGTGGGGCGTCATGATGGCCGCCACGCGGCAAGCCGCCTCACTGCCGGTCGGCACGGAATCGCGCATCCGGGAGTTCACCGAGTTGTTGGCGACGGCGATTGCGAATACGGAGAGTCGCGCGGCTTTGGCTGCGTCGCGGGCGCGGATTGTGGCTGCGGCCGATGAGACGCGGAGGCGGATTGAGCGGGATCTGCATGACGGTATTCAGCAGCGGCTTGTTGCGTTGGGGTTGGAGTTGCGTGGGGCGCAGGCGGGGGTGCCTTTGCACTTTGGTGAGCTTGAGGGGGCGTTGTCGGGGATTGCCGAGGGGTTGGCGAGTGTGTTTGACGAGTTGCGGGAGATCTCGCGGGGGATTCATCCGGCGATCTTGTCCGAGGGGGGTCTGAAGCCGGCGCTTGGTGCGTTGTGCCGTCGTTCGGCGTTGCCGGTTGAGTTGGATCTGCATGCGGAAGGGCGATTGCCGGAGCGGGTTGAGGTCGCGGCGTATTACGTCGTGTCGGAGGCGTTGACCAACGCCGCTAAGCATGCGCATGCGTCTGTTGTGAAGGTCAAGGTGGGTACTGGCCGGGGGGCTTTGCGGTTGGTAATCCGTGATGACGGAATGGGGGGTGCCGATCTCGGCCAGGGTTCCGGGCTGGTCGGGCTGAGTGATCGGATCGAAGCGCTCGGTGGCACGTTCCGGGTGATCAGTCCGTCCGGGAAGGGCACCACGCTCCTGGTCGAGATCCCGCTCGAGGGCGACAGCAGCGCGTTGTCGCCCGAGCCATAGACGCTCGGCCGGGTGCCGGGTTCAGCGACGTACCTGACGAACACACATGGTCAGAGTCTGCTGTACAGCTCGTTGTCTTGGGCGAAGTCGGTCAGCAGTTCCTCGGTGAGGGTGGGCCGGGTGTCTTCGATGGCGGCGAGGTAGTCCCCGGTGTGCGCGGGTTGACGCTCGTGGTGCACGACCTCGCGTTCGAACGCGGTCTGCGCTCCTTTCTGGGCCGCGAACTCGATGTCGGCCGGGGTGAACAGTTCGCTGGACGCCACCAGTTGGTCGACATCCACGCTGTTCGCCGCGGGCCCGAGATAGCGGGACCAGATCGCGCGGCGCGCCGGTGGGTCCGGTGGGCCGATCGGGATGACGTAATCGAAGCGGCCGGGCCGTAGGAATGCCGAGTCCAGCGAGTGCACCGAGTTGGTCGCGCAAACCAGCAGTCGGCTCTCCCGTTCCCGGAAGGCCGGGATCAGCTTGAGCAGTTCGTTGGTCACCCCCTGGGCCGGGCTGTCCGCCGAGCCCGTTCGCGCGGCCGCGATCTCCTCCACCTCGTCGATGAACAGCACTACCTCGTCCAGCACGGACAGTTCGGCGAAGAACTCCCGCAGTGACGCGGCCAACCCGCCGGTGGCCGCAGCCGCCAGCCGGGAGGGGAACAGCTCGACGAACGGCCAGTTCAGCCGTGAGGCTACGGCCTTGGCGAAGCTGGTCTTGCCGGTGCCCGGCGGGCCGAAGAGGACGACCGCCTTCGGCGGGTGGACGCCGTACCCCTCGGCGACCTCCGGATGGGACAGCGGCAGCACGATCCGGCGTTCGATGACCTGCTTCTCGCGGTCCATCCCGGCCAGCGCCCCCCACAGCCCGTCGGGGAGCTGCCGGCCGCCGAGCTCGGTGAGCAGGCTGGTCTGGTCCGGGCCGAGGTGCTCCAGCAGTTCGTAGTACACGAGTCCGTCCCGGCTGGAGTACCCCAAGTTCTTGAAGGCCCTCGCACCGGTGGCGCCTTCGGGCAGGAGTGCGCACATCCGGCGGACACCGGCGGACCGCAGGCGTCGTTCGAGGTCGGCGAGCAGGGCACTGCCGATGCCGCGGCCGCGCCACCGTGATCCCAGGGCGACCAGCATGACCCAGGCACGCTCACCCTGGGTCCGGGCCACCGCCATCCCCACCAGCTCGTCACCGACCGCGGCGACCACGGCGGGCTGCCCCGACCGGGCAGCCGCCATCACCTCGGCGACGGCAAATACGGGGTCGCCGGATCCGCGGCTCTGGTCCCAGATCTGGACCGCCTGATCCAGGTCGTCGTCGTGAAAATCGCGCAACCGCCACGCAGGCATCCGCACACACCTCGGCTCGGGAAGCCAGACCTACCAGTAGACACCCATTTCGATCAGATCAACAGCAGGGCAGCGATCACCAGCAGCACCGAGCCAGGGGGAAGGTTGCAATGTTGCGCCGGAGATCACGCGTACACCCGGCGCTGTGCGTGGCAAGCATGAAACGACTCAGTGTGGACATCGTCACTCAAGCACCGGGGTCTGTAGCTCTTCGTCTGTGACCTTCACTTGCTCATACAGCTCAGTTGCGTCGATGTTTCGGCGGCCGGCTGCTTCCTCAAAGTACGTCCACGCCTTCTCTGCCTGTGGGGAGCGTGGCTTGCCCGTCCTAAACACCTGAGCCTTGCCAGCCGTCACACGATTGAGGATGGCCGGTAGGTGCAGGAGTACCGAACCCGTAGCGCGGAGTGGATCATCTCCCAGGCCTTCTACCGCGAACACCGCGATCTTGGCTTTCACGATCGCGGAGATCTCTGCCGGTACCCACAGCATCTTGTAGTTGTTGGTGATCAGGCCATGCCAGCCCGCTTGGTGTAGATAGATGATCAGGCTCCGGTCGTCAAGGTCGCTGACGCGGGGATCGATCTTGAAGAGCGGAGTTAGCTCCGCGTTCGGGAAGTAGCCAGCTACGTCTAAGACGAACGGCGGGAAGTTCTGGTCCAGAGCGAACCTGAGCCGCTCCGCCACCTCAGGCCGCAATCCCCGCAGTCACTGACAACTGTGATTCGAGGTCGATAGCCTGCACCACAGCGGTTCGGTCGATCTCGTACATGTCGGCGATGCGGTCTGCGCTGAAGCCGCGCCTTTGGAGCGCAGCGATCGTTCGAGTGGTGATTCGCGACCCCTCGATATGCGGCTCACCGGCGACCTTGAGCGGCACGATGCGAAGATGGCTTCTCGGGCGCAACAGATCAGGACCCGGCAGGCCAGCGACTCCGTATGGCTTGAGTAGTTCGAGGTAGTCAGCCTCCAGATCCAGCGTGGCTCTGCCCGCTCGATCGATGAACTCGCCGGATGGGAGAACGATCCAGAGCTTTCCGGTTCGGTCTACGCTCAAGCCCGTCGCGGTCGGCTTTGCAGACTCATTCGTCCATAGGTCAAGGTGGTGGTCCGCCATAAAGGCGAGCGTTGCGCGTACCTCACTCATTGACGTCGCGCGAACCTTCGCCCCGTCAGTTGCATCCTTTGGGTGGCGAAGCCAAGACACGATCCGAAGCTGGAGCAGGTCGGCATAGGACCAGAGCATCTCGCGCACGGGCGAGATAGATGGCGTGACGATGCCCTTTCGTGACCAGTCGTACACGGTCGACAGCGGTACGCCTGATAGCGCAGCAGCCCGCTGAGCCTCATAGCAGCCCTCGCTGGCAGCAAGCATCGTCGACATGTTCGGCACGCTCTGAGTATCCACGGTTCTGCACCAAAGAGTCACGAGTTAGGGGCGGCCCGCGAGTCATGCCCCATCCGCGCCACGACGGGCGGTCAGTGGGGCGTGCCCTGCACAGAGAGGAGGTGGTCAGGGGCTGGACGCCATGTTGCTGAGTGCCTGAGCAACCTCGCGGTCCCGACCCTCGATCGCGTGGACGTAGCGCTGGGCAGCGGCGGGCAGCTATCAGGGGACGGGGCAGGAATGGCGACAGATCCAGCGTCTGGCGACGACGCCTAGAAGGTAACCACCGCTGCTAGCCCGCAGATTCCGATGAGTAGAAGCGCCTGTCCGATCCTGGAGCGTCGGTACTCACCATTGGACAGGACCTGGTAACCCTGTTCTCTTTCCACCAGATCCGAAGCAATCAAGAGCGGTCGGCCCAGTGTCGCCACGATGACGATGAGATATATGGCTGCTGCGGCCCAGGCTGACTCGGCGAGCGGGTCCCCCACAATTGAGGCCCGAAGCAGGCCGATCGGGGCAAATGTGCACCAGGCCCCGATCGCAGTTCCGGCGATGCCCCTGTGGGCTCGGGCTATGCGATCCACTCCCGTTAGCACGCAAACGAGAGCAAGCATCCCGACCATGGCTACCAGGGCAAGTTTGGTGTTCTCCAAGACGGATGGCTCCCCAAGCCAGCGCACCGAATCCGCAGCCGTCACCGGATTACTTTCGCAGCAACCCGGACTGTCCTGACACACGCCTTGCGCGGCGTGCAACATGCGTGCAACTACGGATGGTCGCTGAGGAGGACTCACGGGGACTGGCGGGTGGGCCGGAGTGGCCCGATCCACGCTCAGGAAGGGTGGTCAGTGGCGGTCTCGAACCGCCGACCTTCCGCTTTTCAGTTCGACAGCGGCCCCCGGGCGGCTAGACAGAACCGTTGCCCAGCACGTCCTTCCGTCGGGTCCTGACGCCCACTAGCGGTGGCTGTTGCGGTCCTGGTTGCGGTCACTCCTGCACCGTCAGCGTGGGAAGGCCTGTCATCTCTGACGGACCCAGATGGGACTCGTGCAGAGCGTCTCCCCGGCGTGTCGTGCTGACTCGTGAGAGGCTCTGAGCCTGGCAAAGGTGGGTCGAAAGAGGGTAATGAGACACATCTACCTCGTCACGCATCCCGAGGCACAGCATCACGTTGACGGCATCGTTGGAGGCTGGCACGACTCAGATCTGACAGCCCGTGGGCGCCTGCAGGCCGAACGCATCGCCGAGGTCCTGGCGAGCAGGATCGGACTCCAGCCGGTCGAGGTCTACTCTTCTGATCTGAGTCGAGCCAGCCAAGCGGCAGAGCGAATTGCTCGGAGGTTCTTCGTCGAGGTTCAGACTGATGCGCGGCTTCGCGAGAGGTCCAACGGTGAGGCTGACGGGCGTCCCCAAGCGTGGCTCGCCGAGCGCCGCATCCCACTTCCGGAATACGGCGATCGACTCGGCCACCACGACGGACCAGTTGGTGCGGAGACACGAATGGCATTGGTCGAACGCCTGTACCCGGCCCTCGATGACATCCTCCGTCGACCAGTCGCGAACCAGATAGTGGTGTCTCACGGGTCCGCATCGAGCTATCTGATTGCTGCCTGGATCGGCATGCCGATGACGTCGACAGACCGGGCCTTCTTTCCCCTGACCTCAGGCGGTATCACCACCCTCCTCCGCAACGACACCCACTTCAGCCATCAGGTTGTGTCTCTGAACGAGACCCAGCACCTGCAGGGTCTTGGAGAGCCACCACTGGTGTGATCTTGGGCCCCTCGCGCGGCATCCGGCCGTTGCGGTGATTTGTGGGAGGTCGGCGGTTCTCCGATGGAGAAACCGCAGCTCAGAAGTGTGGTCAGGGGCGGTCTCGAACCGCCGACCTTCCGCTTTTCAGGCGGACGCTCTACCAGCTGAGCTACCTGACCGGGAGAGAAACATGGCGGCGGTGTGCTTCCACTCCGCCGCCATTCTCCTGGCGACCCCGACGGGACTCGAACCCGCGACCTCCGCCGTGACAGGGCGGCGCGCTAACCAACTGCGCTACGGGGCCAGATCGCGCGACGATGCTACACCATCATTCGCACTGTTCTAGCCACGGCCTTTCGACCGTATCCCCAACGGGATTCGAACCCGCGTTACCGCCTTGAAAGGGCAGCGTCCTAGGCCACTAGACGATGGGGACTCGGACCCGCGAGAGCCGAAGCTCCTGCATCAGGGACGTCCG
>JAWWOY010000762.1:0-3640 GCA_033851195.1 Kribbellaceae bacterium
GTGTTCTGCATGCCGGCGCCGTACCGGCCGGGATGTCCGGATGACGCGTTCTGGATCTCTGGGCTGAGCGGCGTACAGATGTACCTCGGCGGCTGGGCCTATGCGCCCGCCAACCTGGCGGCGACCCATCACAAGACCAGCTTCCTGCTCCAGCCGCCGCCTTGGCCTGACCGGTTGAGGGACAGTCTGGCCGCGGTTCAACGGCCGACTGAGCAGCTGCTCACGCAGTTGGCGGGCGATGTCGGCGTGACCCTGATCGTGGGCGACCTGCGGGCCGGGCCAGTGTCACCTGCGCTCGACGAGCTCGCAGTACGGGTCTTCAGCAATAACGACGTGCGGATCTACCGGCTGCGGTAAGTAGGATGGGGACCATGGCTACCGCGGGTGCGGAGGTCGATCGTCCGACCCGTGAGCGCGCTGCTATCGGCGAGGACGGGCTGGACTACGTCCGTACCGGCGAGGACGGCCGCGCCGCAGAGCACGAGTCGTTCGCCGCGCACATCGAGCTGGCGAAGCGGCTGGACAAGAACACCATGGGCGACTACGTGGCCACCGCGGAGACCGGTATCAGCGCCTCACCCGCGCAGGTGTGGGAAGTGCTGACCGACCCAGAGCAGATCAAGAAGTTCATGTTCGGGGCCGCCGTACGGGTCCGGGCTGGAGGCCTCAGAGCCGGGCAGGACAGTCTTCAGCCCAGTTCGTGATGAGGTGGGCAACTCGCGCGTCTACTCGCCGGTCGGCCTCTCGACGGCCTCGTCGAGAGCTGCGCGGACGGCCGCGAAGGAACCGGATCCGCTCCCTATGGTGATTGACACAACTGGATCTTGCAGTGAGACTCCCATAAGGGTTGACCGCTGGCTAGTGGTCCCCACGGGGAGGCAGCGCCGGAAGGGGTTGCCAGGGGCGTGCGTGTGCGCGCGCTGGGGGGACTGCTATGGGATTCGTCTCGATTCTGGCGGCACCGAGGAAACGTGTCGCGGTGTGCTTGATAGCCCTGCTGTCGTTCGTGATGCCACGAGCCGAGGCATCCGGAACAGTCCTGACCACGACAGTGGCTGACGTGACCGCTCCGGTTCTGCAGAGTGCGTCGGCCGGTGCCCGGGTCTCGATGTCGCGGACTCTTCGGTTCTCCTACGCATACAAGGACAACGTCGCCACCGTCAGCCACGACGTCGTGTTCCGGACCGCGGCACCTGGACGCGCTCTGGGCGCTTGGCTATGGCCGGCCGGGTGGCAGCGCACCAAAGCGGCAAGTGTGACCTACACCGCGGGCTGGGGCTCCGATACCTGCTTCATGGTGCGAGCGCGAGACGGGTCGGGGAATGTGAGCGCCTTCTCCGCGCCGGCGTGCAGCTCGGCGCCGCTCGACGACCGCCATTTGACGGCTGCCGGTTCTGTGCAGCGCCTGCAGAACGCGATCGGGTTCGCCGGCACGCTGTCGCGGCTCATCCGTTCTGGGTCCTCGCTCAGTCGGACGGGTCAGTACGGCCAACAGGTCGCGGTGGTCGCGGTCGCCGGACCGGGTCAGGGCGCGTTCGACGTCTGGTTCGCTGGCCGCTGGCTTGGCCGGGTTTCGCTGTCTTCGACGACTTGGGCCAGGCGGGTCTACTACTTCCCGTCGGCGTCGGCGATCTCCGGCACTTTGCGGATCGCGTCTGTCACAGTGGCACCCGTGCTGGTTGACGGAGCGACCGTTCTGCGATCGGTTCCGCAGTATCCTCCGCTGGTCGTGCTGCCTGCCTCACCGGCAGGCGGTCAGAATGTCCGGTTCAGCGGAACCCTGCCGACGCGTGTTGCCAGGCCGCTGCAGATCCAGCGACGGACGAGCGCCTCGGCATGGTCGACGATCGCCGCCACCCGGACGAACAGCACAGGCAGTTACGCGGTGGTGCTTCGAGCGCCCGTCGTCGTCGGCGCCTACCAGATACGGGCGGTCGTCGCGCAGGCGACGGTGTCCGGCCAGATCTTCCCTGCGTACACCACGCCGACAGCTGCCCTGCGCGTAGTGGCCGACACCCAGGCGCCCACCCTGCCCCGCAGCGCCCGCACTAGCGACCTGACCTGCAACACCGTCACGTTGTCGTGGACGGCTTCGAGCGACAACGTCCGCGTGGCGTTCTACGACATCTACCACGACGGACAGCGGATGCCGTCGGTGTCGGGCACCACGACGTCGACCCGCCTGACCGTCGTACCGGGCGCCTCCTGGGGTCTGTACGTCAACGCTCGCGACGCGGCCGGCAACGTCTCCCAGGCCAGCAACACGGTCATCATCACAGCTCCGGTGTGTCAGCCCGACACCCAGCCGCCGACGGCGCCAAGTGCGCTCACCGGCTCGGCCAGCGGCACTACCGTGACGCTGCGGTGGACCGCTTCCACCGACAACATCGGTGTCGCCGGGTACGACGTGTTCCGAGCCGACGTGCGGGTCGGCTCGATCAACGGCTCGGCCACGTCCTTCATCGACTCCGGACTCGCGGTCAACACCCGGTACGAGTACTACGTGGTGGCCCGTGATGCCCAGGGCAACGTGTCCGCACACAGCAACGTGGTGGCAGTGACCACCGGCGCCGTCTGCGGCAGCGCGGTCTGCTCCGTTACCCAGGTCGGCACGGACAACGACATCCCCTGGGGCCTGACTACCCTGCCCGACGGCGAGGTGCTGTTCAGCCGCCGCGACGCCCACGACATCGTCCGGTTGAACCCCGCCACCGGTGCCAAGACCACCGTCGGGCTGGTGCCGAACGTGCAGAGCACTGACGGCGAGGGCGGCCTGCTCGGCCTGGCCATCGCGTCGAATTTCAGCGCGGACCCGTGGCTGTACATCATGCACACCAGCCCGACCGACAACCGGGTGGTGCGGATCCGCTACCTCGCCGGCGTGCTCAGCGGCAGCCCGCAGGTGCTGATCAGCGGCATCGCCCGGAACAAGTTCCACAACGGAGGCCGGCTGCGGTTCGGTCCGGACGGCAAGCTGTACGTCGCCACCGGTGACGGCCAGAACGGTTCCTGGGCGCAGGACCGCAACAACCTGGCCGGCAAGATCCTGCGGATCAACGCCGACGGCAGCGTCCCGTCCGACAACCCGTTCGGCAACCGCGTCTGGAGCTATGGGCACCGCAACCCGCAGGGGCTCGCTTTCGACTCCCAGGGCCGGCTGTGGCAGCAGGAGTTCGGCAACAGCGTGATGGACGAGACGAACATCGTCGTCAAGGGCGGGAACTACGGCTGGCCGAGCTGTGAGGGCACCTCGGGCACCTGTGGGACGGCCGGCTTCATCGCGCCGATCCAGACCTACCCCACCGCCAACGGTTCCTGCAGCGGGATCAGCATCGTGCGGGACGTGCTGTACATCGCCTGCCTGCGGGGCAACCGGTTGTACCGGGCGAACATCAGCGGCGGCGACCTCGTCAACGTGCAGAGCCTGCTGGTCGGTACCTATGGCCGGCTGCGCACGGTGGAACCCGCGCCGGGTGGCGGCCTATGGCTGACCACCAGCAACACCGGCGACAAGGACAGCGTGCCGAACAACAGCAACGAACGGATCTTCCAGGTCACCCTCGGCTGAGTCCGCGACGGATCGTCAGGGCCGGTCTCCCACCTGCACTCGAATCAGAGGAGGTCCCAGGTGAGCGGGGTG
>JAWWOY010000858.1:0-7698 GCA_033851195.1 Kribbellaceae bacterium
GGCACCACCCCCGCCGCCGGTCGGCTGAGGTGCGGGGCTCTGGCCGCCGCCACCGGATCCGCTGGGTTGGGATGAGCTCGGCGCGGGACGACCGACATTCTGGGCGCCGGTCGGGCCGTCACTTTCACTCTTGGCGGACTCCGACGCCTTGTCGGCGATCTTCTCCATCCCGCCGCCGACCAACTTGCCGGCGATCGCGCCCGCCCCGGCCGCTCCGGCCGTCGCGGCGACCATCGGGGCGATGAACTTCATCAACGCAGGCAGGGCGAACAGGGCGAGCATCAACATCGTCACACCGGTCACCATGTTCATCACATCGGTGCCGACGGTCGCGTCGCTGGGCGGACCCTGGTGGTCGTAGGCGAGTGGACCTTGCGGCGTCGTCAACATGATCGCCGTGGCATAGATCAGCGCTGCCACCGGTTTGTATAACAGGAAGGCCACCAGCCAGGAGATGATCCGCTTGAACCAGCCGCGGCCCATTTCCGTGTTCGTCGCAGCGGCCGCCATCGGCAGTACGCCGACCAGCAGGATCAGCATCGCGCTCCGGACGACCATCAAGACGATCTGGATGATCGACGCCAGCACGGTGATGATGCCGATCGTGATCAGCAGGCCGATGCCGAGGCCGCCCGGTCCACCGGCCACCGCGACGAGACCCATCATCTCCAGCATCGCGGCACCGAAATTCTTGGGGTCGGCATCACTGAGCTGGCAGGTCCAGCCGTTCTGCTGGTTGTTCATCGCGGTGACCACGATGCACGTGGAGAACTTGTCGCCGACCTGGATCAGGACCTGGACGACACTGATGACCAGGGCCGAGGCGACCGCCAGCGTCATCAGCGATTTGAGCAGATCGCGGGCCGCTTCACCGCGCTGTGACCAGGCCATATGAACACCGGCCATGATCACCGAGATGGTGGCCGCGAAGACGGTGATGTACGAGGTGTGGCCCCAGATCCACCCGACGGCGTCATTGGTCGAATTGCTGGTCCCGGCACCGATGCCAGGGGTGGGGACGAACACCCAGAAGGTGCCGATCGTGGCCATCAAATTACCGACCGCTTCGAACAGCGCGTCGAGTATGGGTTGGAATATCGTTTTGATCAACTCCGCGACGACGGGACCCACGACCTTGCCGATCGCTTCCACCATGCATTCGAACCAGCTACCGCCACCGCAGCCCAGCCAGATCACCTCAGCCTCCTCAGGTTTTCGGTGAGACGAAGCGGAGCAGCGCGGGCAGGGCGACGACCGCCATCAGCATCATGGTGACGCCGGTGACGACCTTGAGATTTGCATCGGGCGCGACGGCCGGTGTCCCGATCAGCCTGATGGCCGTCGCGTAGATGAGAGCCGCGAGCGGCTTGTAGAGGATGAAGGCGGCCAGCCAGGAGACAGCCCGCTTGAACCACGCCATACCGACCTCGGTGTTGGTCGCGGCGGCAGTCAGCGGAAGCACGCCGACCAGCAGCACCAGCATTCCGTAGCGCACGATCATCAGGCCCAGTTGCATCAGCGACGTGATCACCATCAGGATCCCGATCAGGATGACCATGACCACGGGGACGCCGTTGCCCTTGAGTGGTTCCGTCAGTGCGGTGGCGATCCTGGTGCTGAACCCGCCGTTGGTACCGACCGCCTGGTCGATGATCCACGCGGAGAAGCTGTCCGCCGCCTTGATCAGCGCCGAGGCGAAGGCGAGACCGGAGCCGGACACGACCACCATGATCAGCAGACTTTTGAGCACGTCCCGCAGCGGTTCGCCCCGCTGCGAGAGCGCCATCCGGATGCCGGCGACGATCACCGAGATTGTTGCGGCGGTGACCAGGATGAAGTAGGTATGCGTCTGGGCGAAGGATGCCGCACCGATCGCCTGACCGTTCGCATCGGCGATGTTCGGGGTCTTGATGTCGACCCACAGGGTGCCGACCCCCTTCATCACCGCTTCCACGGCTTGGATGACGACCTGCTTGAACGCGTCGGCGAGAACGCTGAAGAGACTGCCGAACACGAAGCGAAAGGCCATGCCCAGGACTTGGGAGACGCAGTCGCCCCAGTCCCATGGCGCCCACGAACATCCCAGCGCGATCATCACGCGCCTCCGAAGGCGACATAGCCGTCCAGCGACCCGAGCAGGTCGGGAGCGACGTCACCGTTGATGGTGCCGTCGGCCTGGAGCACCATCTTCCAGTCACCGCCGGACCAGGCCATCGTGACCGGCAGGGAGGCGACCTTCTCGGCATCGATCCGCACCGCGATGGAGATGATGGCGCGGTTCGGTAGGTAGTCGAGGATTTTGAAACCGGTGAACTGGGCAGTCTGCGCCGCACCATTGCGGGGAGTCGGGGTCGACTTCGCCGCTGCGAGTGCCCTGGTCCGTCCCGGACCGGGCGCGGTCCGCCGCTGCAGCACAGCCTCGGTGAGGTCGGGATTGCGAAGCTGCCCAAGGGTCACCATCGCGGCCAGGACGACGCCGGTCGGCGAGTGTGCGTAACAATGCCGAAGCCCGTCTGCGTCCTGGCTGGCCGGCCCGCCACGGCGCTGCAGCGGAATCAGCATGTTGGCCTCGAACAACCAGGTCACCGCGGCCGGCGCGACCCTTGGCGGCTGTTGATCGGGGCTCTTCGCCTTGCAGCCGCCTGCGGGGTCGATGATCGGTGCCGGAGTGGTCGACGTAGTCGGCGTACGGGTCGGTTCGTCGCCGGGAGTCGCGGGCGGACGGGTGGGTTGGTCGCTGGGCTGCTCAGTGGGTGCGATGGTGCTCGGGGTCTCCGACGGTTGCGTCGTCGGGGTCTGTCCGTCGCCGCGGGCGAAGATGAAGACCAACGCGCAGACGACCAAGGCTCCGACGACGATCGCCGAGGCGATGAAGCCGCGCCCCTCCCAGGGGCTCGACTCCTCACCTCCGGCGTCACCGTCGTCGGAGTCCGGTCGTCCACTGAACAGTCCCATGGCCTATGAGCCTCCGAGGGCCTTGACCAGCGCTGCGGACGATCCGATCACGATGCAGGCGGCGAGGACCCAGCCGAGCCGTGCCGCGTGCTCACCACCCTCACCACGGCGCTGGCCGATCGCCATCATGGCGCCGGCGATGATGATGCCGAGGCCGCAGATCAAGAAGGCGATCCAGGTGACCCAACCGACGACCGTCTGGAGCAGTTTCCCGCTATCGCCAGGCGGAGGTGTACCTGTTCCCATCGAGATCAGATCGGGAATGAGGTGAGCAAGCATTGGTCGATGCCTTTCAGTACGGGGCGGGGTAAGCCGATGGGTTCGACGCGCGAAGAGCGTAGATGGATTCAAGGACTTCGAAGACCTCGTCCGGCGTGTTGTCAGGCGTGGGATCCTCCCCCCGTCGCCACTCCTCGATCCACGGGATGTCCCAGACCCTGGGCACCCCTCCGCCGACGATGTCGGCGAAGTCGTCCAGCACTCGGGGCAGCCGCCCCGGTGCGTCCGCGATCAGCACCAGCCCGAGCACGGCGACGCCTTGGACGACACCGGAGGCCCACTCGATCGCGGCTCGCTGCGCGGCCCGCAGACCCGAGGCATGGGTCCGGGCCACCAGCACGGTCGGGGTCGGCACCGGTGGTGGCGGGATCGGCCAGCGATGGCCGGCCGCCCGTGTGCCGGGGAGCAGGAGGGACATCGTCGACTCGCCCGAGCCACCGTGCACGCCAACCCACCAGAGAGTGTTCGCGGCCGGGATGGCGAACTTCGGCAGCCGATCCTCCTCGCTCGGCGCGGGTACACCGTGCTGTGGCGCGGAAGGACCCCGGGGCGTGTTCTGCACCGGCTGCGGAGAGCCCTGCTGCTGCGCCGACTGTGGCATCTCCGGCGTCTGTTGCCGAGTCCACGGGTTCTGTTGCGGCTGCGTCATGGCCCCTCCTCTCGCATGTCACAGGCGATCGCCCACAGTATTCTCTCGCTATCCGGGTGTACTGGCGTGACCCATCCACAGGCGAGGATGTTTCTACCCCCTTGTCGGGTCAGAACAGCCGACTGATCTCGGCCGACGACATGCTAGAACGGTGCGGACGCGTGCGCGACGAGTTAGGGAGTTCGGTGGCGGGGATGAGGCGTGACCGTGGCTGAGAAGGGCATCCCGTCCTGGCCGAAGGTGACGATCCGGCTGTACGACGACCACAACGCCGAGGTGAAGATCGCCGGCCGCAGTCATCCGGTCAACCACCACGACCCACGGCAGGCGGCGATCGCGCTCGTGACGGAGCGGGCAGCCCAGCTCGGCCGCCCGATCAAGGCCACGGCCGTCGAGTCCGACGGCGCTTCCTGGCCGCTGGTCATCCACCCGGACGGACAGGTCGAGGCCGTCGAGGTTGCCGTCAAGTCCAGCAAGCCGATCTGGCCGATCATCGCGGCGGCTGCGCTGGCAGTGGTGCTGATGGGTGGCACCGCGCTTTATCTGCTGGTGTTGAAGGGTCCGGGCGGCACCGCACAGACCCCGGCGACGTCTCCCAAGCTGCCGGACCTGCCGGTGCCGAGCGTCGGGCCGGACCAGTTCGTCGCCCGCCCGGTCCCGCCGGGCTGGTCGGTCAACGCGAGCTGGACCGTCGACATCGCCGACAACACCTCCCCGGCGGTCTCCCCGGATGGCAGTCAGGTCGCGATCATCACGCCGGACGACAAGCTCGCTGTCTTCGACAGCAACGGCAAGGTGCTCTGGCAGGACAAGGTGCCGAGCGATTCCAGCAGCCCGGTCTACACCACGATCGACTCCAAGCCGGTGCTGGCGATCACGTCCCCGAAGAACTTGATGTACTGGGCCGGCGACGGTGCCGAGCCGGTCGCAATCGAGCTGCCCGACTCCGCCACGGTGCAGTTCTTCGGGACCTCCCCACTCGTGGTGCTGTCCAGCGACGCCGGCGCCAGCCTGGTCAGCGGTGACCAGTTGCACCCGGTGCTGCACCAGCCTCGGTTGTCGACCCTGCTGCTTGCCGAGGGCAACAAAGCCCTGATGGCCCGGTACGCCGGCCCGCTGTACTGGAGCCAGACCGGCAAGGACCTCGTCGAGGTATTCCTGAAGCGGCCGGCCGGCGCGACGAACATCGACCACATCGTTGCCGCCAGCCCAGGGCGGGTGGTGGTGCTGTGGAACACCGGCAAGGCCGACCGGGTGATCCCGACGGTGAACTCGACTGCGAGCGGCGCTGTGGTCGCGACTTGCCGGGAGACTTCCGCCAGCGGGTCGTCCAGCTGGACGTGGGTGCCGGACCCGGGCGGCAAGGTGGCGGCCTATGGCGAGTGCCTGATCAACTTCACCACCCACGTGACGACCCCGCTGGACCGGTTCCGGCCGCAGTCGGTGACGCAGTCGATCATCTTCGGTCAGGACGACCGTGGTCTGGTGGCGGTCGTCCCGGGCGGCAAATCGACGAAGCTCGCGGACGATACGGCACGGCCCTGGGGAGTCGCCGGTACGCACGCGATCGTGGTGCACGCCTCGGTGCTCTACGCGCTGGACAAGAAGTGAGGGCTTCGCTGCGGGCCACTGCCGGCGTACTGGCTGTGCTTGGTCTGCTGCTGCCGCCTCTGACGGCGGCAGCGGATGACGACCCGTCGCCGACGGACTGGCCCTCGATCAAGAAGCCAACCGACGGCAACAGCGGCCAGCCCGACCCGGAGCCCATCGACTGGCCGGAGGTGGTCAAGCCGGCGATCGGCGCGGCCGAGGACCCACCGCCCACCGACTGGCCTGCCCCGAAACAAGGCTGAGCAGCTCCATCGGGGAAGAACGCAGAAACTGTCGGGGAAGAACGCAGAAACCTGCGCTCAGAACGGCAGAAGGTCCGCCCTCCGAAGAGGGCGGACCTTCTGACTGTCCGCTGTCTCGCCATCAAGCCGGACGGTGTCCCGTCAGGCCGGACGATGTCGTGCGGGGTGTCGGACCGTCAGTCGGCGACGACCTCGAGCCGGACGGTCGCAGCGACCTCCGGGTGCAGCTGCACCGACACCTGGTGCTTGCCGGTGGTCTTGATCGGCGTGCTGATGCTGATCGCACGCTTCTCCACCAGCGGGCCACCCGCGGCCTTGATCGCACCGGCGACATCCGCCGGGGTGACCGAACCGAACAGGCGACCGGTCTCGCCGGCCTTCACGTCCAGCTTGACGCCGAGCTGCTCGAGCTGGTTCTTGACCTCGCTCGCGTGCTCCTTGCCCTGGATCGACCGGGCGTCGCGCGCCCGCTTGATCGTCTGGATCTGCTTCTCAGCACCACGGGTCCAGCCGATCGCCAGACCACGCGGGACGAGGTAGTTGCGGCCGTAGCCGTCTTTGACCTCGACGATGTCGCCGGGGGCTCCGAGGCCCTCGATCTCCTGCGCCAGGATGAGTTTCATGTCTCAGACCTCCCTCAGCGAGCGGTGCTCGTGTAGGGCAGCAGTGCCACCTCACGAGCGTTCTTGATGGCAATGGCGACGTCGCGCTGGTGCTGTACGCAGTTGCCCGTCACCCGACGCGCGCGGATCTTGCCGCGGTCGGAGATGAACTTGCGCAGCAGCGCGGTGTCCTTGTAATCGACGTACGGGCTCTTGTCCTTGCAGAAGCCGCAGACCTTCTTCTTCGGCTTCCGAATGATCTTGGCCATTGTGGTGCTCTCTTCCTACTACGAAAGCCCGGCTGTGGGCCGGAATGGTCACTCTGACTGGTTGTCCTGCTCAGGTCAGAACGGAGGCTCTTCCATCGAGCCGCCGCCACCCTGACCTGCCCAGGGGTCGTTCTGCGGGGCGGATGACTGGCCGCCACCACCCTGCGGGGTCGCCCAGGGGTCGTTCTGCGGGGCGGCACCCTGGCCGCCGCCCTGGTTGCCACCGCTACCGCCGAAGCCGCCGCCACCCTCGCCGCCGGGGCCCGAGCGCGTCGCCCTGGTCACCTTGGCGGTGGCGCGGAACAGGCTCGGACCGACCTCGTCGACGTCGATCTCGAAGACCGTGCGCTTGTTGCCCTCACGGTCGTCGTACGAGCGCGACTTCAGCCGGCCCTGGACGATGACTCGCATGCCGCGCTGCAGCGACTCGGCTACGTTCTCCGCGGCCTGCCGCCACACCGAGCAACTCAGGAACAGCGCCTCGCCGTCCTTCCATTCACCTGACTGCCGGTCGTACGTCCGCGGGGTCGACGCGACACGGAAGTTCGCGACGGCCGCACCGGACGGTGTGAATCTCAGCTCAGGATCGTCGACAAGGTTGCCGACCAATGTGACGACGGTTTCGCCTGCCATTACCGTTCCTCCTGCTTTCGGGTGTGGCTGTGTCAACAGCAATCATTAGCGGCTGGCGCCGACAGTTCTGCTGCTGACGACCCCAGGTTTCAGTGCTGGTCCGGCCGGATGACCTTGGTGCGGAGGATCGACTCGTTCAGCGTGAGCTGACGATCGAGCTCCTTCACCACCGCCGGCTCGGCGGTCAGGTCGATGATGGCGTAAATGCCTTCGGCCTTCTTCTTGACGTCGTAGGCCAGCTTGCGACGGCCCCAGATGTCGACCTTCTCGACCGTGCCACCTTCCTTGCGGACGATGTTCAGGTACTGGTCGAGGGACGGTTCGACAGTGCGCTCTTCGAGCTCAGGGTCGAGGATCACCATGACTTCATAACGACGCATGCGCGAACTCCACCTCCTTCGGACTTGGCGGCCACGGTCTCTCCGTGGCAGGAGGGCGATGCGGGTCACTTCGCGCCG
>JAWWOY010000871.1:0-5128 GCA_033851195.1 Kribbellaceae bacterium
GCGCCGCGTGAAGGTACGCACGCTCATCCGCGCGTGGGCTGCCAGCGCAGCCAAGGACAACGACTGATCAAGTCGCTCCAGTGCCCATGCTCGTGTCGCCGAGGTCGTCGCTGTCGTTGCCTCCGGCACCGGCTGTTCGACGTACTGCGCCTGGCCGCCATCTCGCCACGGCGGAACCACACAACGGCGCGCCACCTGATTGGCCACGGTGCTCCCGTGGTCCTTACGCACCAGGTGCAGGCAGAGGTCCAGGCTGATGCCTGGTGCCTTTGCCGCCTGACCCACGGCTTCATCCGCACCGCGCACGCCGTTCGCAGCTGCGCGCTGACAGCCGGACCCAGCGCTCACCAGATCGACGAGCTCGCCCACGGATTGGCCTACTGGGCCGCTCGGTACGGCTTCACCCACGGCATCACAGTCATCGTCGACCCCACCGATCTACGCTGGGGTGATTCGACATTGACCGAAGCGATCGCGCGGATCCCACGGCCGCCCGGCGGGATCAACGGACGGATCCCACCTCCGCTTGCCGTCCAGCGATTCGGCGAGATCCTGCCGTCCGGCGAGCTTCGCGCTGCGACCGGGATGATCGCGAAACCGGATGATGTCGACACGGCGCTCAGTCAACTGACTGCCCAGTTCTCCGGTGTATTCCTGGCACGGGACGAGGGTATTCCGGGCACCATTGCGCACGTCGTCACCGTACCCGCCGCGCTGCGGCTGGTGCTGCCCCACCCTGCCAGCCGAACTGCACCTGCAGAGCTATGCCACGCTGTGGCAACTGGCCGCGTTGCTCACCGCGGTCTTCACCACCAGCAATACCGGCGAAGGCCCCGGCCGGGTCTTCGAAGACGAGCTGCTCCCTCGCGACCGGCTATCGCACAGGGTTCGGGATGCCCGTAGTCCGCGAACCAGGTCGGCATCTGGTGAGACCGCAACGTTCGCCATGCGACCCGAGTACAGAGATAAACCGTCGTTCGAAGTATCTCGAGATGACTGAGGACGCACCCGTCCAACTTCGAGGAAGCTGAGTATCGTCGCTAGCCCTGCAAGATGCCTCGTGCGAAGCGTCACCGAATACCTGGTTTGTCGCCGAGGTGCTCGGTGTCCCAGAGATCCCGGGCTGAGGCGATGGCGTCCTTGTGATCGCGGGACCAGTCGGCGAGGCTGAAAATGGTGTCGGCGAGGCTGCGTCCCGTTGCCGTGAGGCGGTAGTCCACTTGAGGCGGGATGGTCGCATACGAGGTCCGCTCGACCAGTCCGTCCCGCCAGAGGCGCTTCGTGGTCAGCGTGAGCATCCTCTGCGAGATCCCCGGAATGGCTCGCTGCAGTGCGCTGAACCGCCGCACGCCCTTCGACAGCTCCACGATCACCAGCACGGTCCATCTGTCGCCAAGCCGGTCGAGCACGTCGCGGATGCCGCAGTCGTCATCGTCACAAGGGCCGTTCGGTTGGGCTGCGCTGACCTGGGAAGTTACCGCTGTGTTCGTGACCGACATGAGAGTGCCTCCTTATGGACCCGCCGGGTTTGCACGGATGCTCGGACTTGCAGATAACCAGACTCAACGCAGGGAGTGTCCTAATGATTCTCGTGACCGGTGTTTCCGGCGGCCTCGGCGGCCTGATTCTCGAAGGTCTGACAGCGGTCGACGACGTGGAGGTGGTGGCCGGCACCCGGTCTGGCGATGGTACGACCAGGCGGCGGATCGACTTCGACCACCGTGCGAGCCTGGTCGAGGGCTTCGCAGGCGTGGACGTGCTGGTCTTCGTCTCGGCCGGGTTCGCCGAGGACGACGTGGTGTTCGCTCGCCACGGCAATGTGGTCGAGGCGGCCGTCGCAGCGGGGACACGGCACGTGATCTACACCAGTCTGGTGGGGTCGGGCGAGTTGATGTCGATCGCGCTGGCGCACCGGTGGACCGAGGCCCGCCTGGCTGCCGCCCCATTCGACGTCACTGTCCTGCGCAACGGCCTCTACGCCGAACTGGCGGGCGGCGTAGCCGCCGGGGGCGCAGAGTCGGCAGCCGCCACGGGCGTCTTCTCGGCTCCCTTGGGCAGCGGCCGGTTGTCGGTTGTGGCCAGGGAGGACCTCGCGGATGTGGCCGTACGGGTCGCGGTGGAGACCCAACATGACATCACGGCGAGCGGCCGGAGCCGGCACGCGGGCCGAACGTATGAGCTCGAGGGTATTGCTGCAGTCGGTGGCGACGAGATCGCTGAGGCACTGACCAAGGCGCTTGGCCGCACGATCGAATATCAGTCCGTGTCGCTCTTCGACACTCGCCAGGCTTTGGCCGGCAGCGGCTTGGAGCCCTATCAGATCGCCCACACGATCTCGCTGCTCGCCAACGTGAGTGCAGGTGTCCTCGAAGCGCAGCACACCGACCTGACCACCCTTCTGCCTGTAGAGCCCCGCTCCATCCATGACCCCATCGTTGAGGTCGTCGTGGCCGCCGGCCGCAGGTGAGGCAATCAGTCTGGGGGCGTTTCGTCATATACAGCGCGGGCCTTCTCGAGTTCGTTGATGTGTCGCTCGGCCCAGTCGCGGACCGCTGAAAGTGGCTCTTCGAGGCTGAGTCGAGCTCAGTGAGTTCGTACTCGACACGTAGGGGGCAGTCGACAGCGTTCGTCGGTTGAGGAGACCGTCCCGCTCCATGCTGCGGAGGGCCTGGGTGAGCATCTTGTGACTGATGCCCTCGACCTCGACGCGTAGCTGGCCGAAGCGTCGGGGACCGCGATTCAACGCGCCGATACGAGCGCGGTCCACTTGTCAGCGATCCGATCAAGGGCTTTGCGCGATGGGCACATTGCTCTCCCGTGGCGAGCATGAACTCGCGGATATCGATGCTGACCACAGGACGCAGGGATGAGCGGAAGTGGCGAGGTGAAGCGATGGTCGATACCCTCGTCGTCTTCTTGGATGCCAACTTCGCAGGCGGTGACCAACGAGTACTTGACGCCAGGAGCTGGCATGCGGACCTTGCGGAATACCGGATCAAGGCTGTGGATGCGCATGTCAGGCAAATCGACGCGCTCACAAGGCTTCGTCTGCTCGCGCCAAAACCGTGGTCGCAACAGCGGAGTTCCTGCATGAGGCTGATCACAGCGTGCGCGAGGCGGCACTCGACGAGAGTGGCACGCCGTCGCCGTGCGACTGGGCTGAGATTCGCCAAGGTGAGAGCCATGCCCGATAGGCCCTGCTAGACGCGGCTCCTGGTTCTCTCGGGCTCGGGCAGCCGATAGGCCACACCTCGCGACCTAAGGTCTCAATCCTGGTGGTTAGTCAGGTCAGTGCTTCTCGAGCCAGTCATTGGTGCAGTGATCTTGTCGATGGGACGGAGATCAATGCCAAGATGCCGGAGGCAGAGCGTTGCCGGCCGTCGTCTTCGCGCTGCGCCGCCGCTGCTGGATAGGCTTCAGGTCGACAACGCCCAGTAGCACCTGATGTCGGGCTCCCTTCTGATCATGGATGTCGTGGTCGTGGTGGTGGCGGTCAGGGACGAATGTGCAGGGCGGCGATGTGGCCGTCTGGGGTGAACTCGAAGTGGAATGTCAGCCGGACCGGGCTGCCCGGGAAGTCACCGGCTATGTCGACGTGGGCGTCGTCGCCTGTGTTCGTGGTGAAGACGTCGTGGACGGTGTAGGTGACTCGGGCAACCTGGGTACGCCAGGCGCGGATGGCGTCGATCCCTTTCCGCTGGACGCCTTCGTCCTCGACGATGGCGTCTTCGGTGAACTGGGCGGAGTAGGCGTCGATGTCGGCTTGAGGGGCGAGGCTGAAGTAGCGGTGGATGAGTGTCATGGTGTCGGTCATGGCTTTGTCCTTGCCGTAGTGGGGTTGTCAGGTGGTGGGCAGGGTGCCGCCGTCGAGTACGTATTCGGCGCCGGTGATGGAGCGGGCGCGGTCGGAGGCGAGGAAGGCCACGAGTTCGGCGGTGTCTTCTGGTTGTGCCGGTCGACCGAGGGGGATGCCGCCGAGGGAGTCCATGATTTGCTGAAGGGCGGCGTCTCGGCTGATGCCCGTGCCGTGGGAGATGCGGTCGATCAGGGCGTCTGCGCCGGCGGTCTGGACGAATCCGGGGGCGATGGTGTTGACGCGTATTCCGGCTGGGCCGAGTTCGTTGGCCAGGCCTTTGCTGTAGGTCGTTAGTGCGGCCTTCGCGGCGGCGTAGCCGAGGGTCGCCTCGAATAGCGGCATGCGCCGCTGGATGGAGGAGATGTGCACGACGGCTCCTGATCCGGCTGCAATCATCGCGGGCAGCAGTCCGCGGTCGAGGCGGACCGCGGCCAGCAGGTTGCGGTTCAGTTCGTCCTGCCACAGCTCGTCGCTGAGCGCGGCGAACCCGCCGGGGGGCGATTGCGAGCCGCCGACGACGTGAACCAAGATGTCAAGGGTGCCCAGTCGGCTACGGACCTGGTCCAGGACGGTCTGTGCTCCGTCCGGGGTGCTGACGTCAGCGGTGACGAACAGATCCGGGTGTGGCTCGTCCTGGGGCTTCGTGCGGGCGGCGGTCATCACGGTCGCGCCGGCCTCGCGTAGACGGGCCACGATAGCGGCGCCCTGCCCTTTGCTTCCGCCCGTCACCAACGCGTGACGCCCGGTGAGAGAATCGCTGATGGTCATGCGTTCGCCCAGTTCGGGGTCGGCTGGTTGTGGACGATGATCAGTTGCGCGATGTGGTCGCCGGCCAGGGCGAAGTGAAACGTAAGCACGAGCGGGTCCGGGAGACCGGTCCTGTCGTAGTTGCCGTCCATCACCGCATCGGCGTCGAATGTATTGCTGGCAATGATGTAGGTCCGGATCGGCGCCGGAGCGGTGATCTTCATGGTGTCCTCCTCGGTGGTGGTGACTCCACCGTCGAGGCTCCGGCAAGGGGAGAGTCAAGGCTGCTGAAGCAGCGCGGCCTCGCAGATCCACATCGATGGACCCTCCTGCTGCGGGAGGGGCCACAGTTGATTCATGCGCGGCGACTTGAGCATCGGTGAGTTCTCTCAAATCACGCATCTCAGCGTGAAGACACTGCGGCACTACCACGACGCGGGGCTGCTCGAGCCAGCCCAGGTCGACCCGCACAGCGGCTATCGGTACTACGCCACGACACAGATACCGACGGCTCAGGTGATCCGG